>CAXTXZ010000053.1:0-1962 GCA_964248015.1 uncultured Rhodopila sp.
TCCCTGGCGTGACGGCGATCCTGACCGGCAGGGACACCGCGGACCTGCCTGACCCGTTCTACGGCGTCGGCCTGCGCGATCAGCCGGTGATCGCCACCGACCGGGTCCGCTACATCGGCGACACGGTGGCGGCGGTGGTCGCGGTGGATGAACGCACGGCGTTCCGCGCGGCGCAGGCCATTGTCGTCGATTATGAACCGCTGCCCGCGCTGATGACTCCGGCTGAAGCCCTGGCCCCCGACGCGCCTGCCCTGTTCGACCAGCCGGCGGGCGGCACGATCACGGCGGTTGGCACGACATCGACCAACGTCGCCGAACCGGCCAGGAACGTCTTGAGCGAGTACACCTTTGGCTACGGAGATGCCGACGCCGCGCTGGCCGCCTCGGCCGAGGTGTTCACCGACAGCTTCGGCTTCACCCGCATCCACCACTTCCACCTGGAGCCGCATGTCAACGTCGCCCGCTGGACCGGCGACCGGGTGGAGTTGTGGTCCTGCAACCAGGACCCGTTCGTCATCCGCGCCGACATCGCCCGCGTCTTCGGCATGCCGTTGCGCAATGTCTGCTTCCACACGCCGCCCGTCGGCGGCGGCTTCGGCGGCAAGTCGTACTGCAAGATGGAGCCTCTGGTCGCCCTGATGGCCCGCGCCGCCGGGGCGCCGGTTCGCCTCGGCCTGACGTTTGACGAAAGCATGCTGACCACCACCAAGCATGCCGCCGTGCTGACGTTGACCACTGGCGTTGATGCCAGCGGCCGGCTGACCGCCCGCAGAGCGGATATTGTGCTGGATGGCGGGGCGTACAGCGATGCGTCAGTGACGGTGGCGATCAAGGCCGGGTTCCGCATCGGCGGCCCGTACCGCTGGGCCGGGATCGACGCCAGGGCGCGCATCGTCCGCACCACCTGCGTGCCGGGCGGATCGTTCCGCGGCTTCGGCGGCACCCAGGCCTCCTGGGCCTCCGAGCGGCAGATCGACATGATCGCCCGCCGTCGCGGCCTTGATCCGCTGGAATTCCGCATGCGCAACTTCCTTGGCCCGATGGAGCCTTACGCGCCGGGCGACAGCGGCATGGACAGCGACCTGCGCGCCGGCATGACTGAGGTCGCGGAACGCCTGGCCGCCACCGGACCCTGCCCAGCGGGACGCGGCCGAGGCTACGCCGTTGGCATGAAGGACGCCGGCGGCACGGGCAACCATGCCCAGGCGATCCTGAAGGTGACCCAGGACGGCGAGGCGATGCTCAGCGCCGCCGTCGTGGAGATCGGCCAGGGCGCTGGCGTGGCCCTTGGCCGCATCGCCGCCGATGTTCTCGGCATCGCGCCGGAAAACGTCGTCTACGCCGGCATCGACACCGACCACACGCCCCCCGACAACGGCACGCACGTAAGCTGCGGCACCATTGTCACCGGCCTTGCGGTCGAGCAGGCGGCGCTGGACGTCCGCCGGCAGATCGTCGATTTCGTTGCCGAACGCCTGGGCTGTCCGCCTGACTCCATCACCCTGGACGGCTGGACCGCCCGCGTCGGCAACCACGTGCATCCGCTGGAGCCGATGATCCGGGCCTTTTACGGCGGCATCGGCTGGGAGTTCATTGGCCGGGGCGCCTACAAGGAGCCATACGACATGACCGCCCCGCTGCGCGCCAGGAACATGTGCTGGATGCCCTGCTGGTCCGGCGCCGAGGTTGAGGTTGACCGCGAAACCGGCCGCGTCGTCATCCACCGCCTGATCGTCGCCGCCGACGCCGGCCGAGCGGTCAGCATGCAGGCGTGCCATGGGCAGATCCAGGGCGGGGCAATCCAGGCGCTCAGCCAGGCCATGTTCGAGGAACTGCGCTACGACGGCCCCAACCCGGAAAACGCCACCCCGCGCGGCTACCGCGTCGCGCAAACCTGCGACCTGCCAGCCGACTTCCAGAGCATTGTCTTTGAGCACGGCCTCGGCCGAGGCGTCGGCAAGC
>CAXTXZ010000053.1:2062-12466 GCA_964248015.1 uncultured Rhodopila sp.
GCCGACTTCCAGAGCATTGTCTTTGAGCACGGCCTCGGCCGAGGCGTCGGCAAGCTGAAAGGCATCGGCGAGGCCGGCATCCTGGGCGTCGCCGCCTGCATCGCCAACGCCATTGAGGACGCCTGCGGCGCGCGGCTTCTCGCCCTGCCGTTCACCCCGGAAAAGGTTCTGGCGGCGCTGGAGGCCGCCGCATGAGGATCGCCGTCCCCGACCTGATCTCCCCTTCCTATTTCCCCGCCCTCGCCGCGGTCGAACTCGGCTTCTTCGCGCGCGAGGGCCTGGACATGACGCACGACCTGCGCGCGCCCGCCAACCGCACCTACGAGGACATGCGCGACGGCGAAGTCGATTTCGTCGCCTCCGAGGCGCATGCCGCGCTCGCCGCCTTCCCGGATTGGCGCGGCGTCAAGCTGCTTTGCGCGCAAGGGCAGGGGATGTACTGGTTCCTGGTCATGCGCTCCGACATCGGCGCCGTGAGGAACGACCTGTCCATCGTGCGCGGCCGGCGCATCGGCGCCGCGCCCTGGGTCGAGATGGGCCTGCGCCGCATGCTGATGGCCGTGGGCATCGACCCCGTCCGCGACAACGTCCACATCGCCCCGATCCCCGGCTCGCTCGGCCTCAAGGTCAACACCGGCGTAACGGCGGCCAAGGCGCTGGAGGACGGCCGCATCGACGGCTTCTGGGCCAACGGCATGGGCGCCGAGGTCGCCGTCCGGCGCGGCGTGGGCACGGTGGTGATCGACGCCCGCCGAGGCGACGGACCCCCCGGCTGCTTCGGCTACACCGCCGCCACGGTCGCCGCCACCGACCGGCTGATCAACGAAGCGCCACAGGCCGCCGCTGGCGTGATCCGCGCCATCATGGCCACCCAGGCGGCGCTGCGGGCCGACCTGTCGCTGGCAACCAAGGTCGGCCGCAAGCTGTTCCCGCCGTTGCAGGCCGAGTTGATCGCCGACCTGATCGCCCGCGACCTGCCGTTCTATGATCCAACCCTGTCGCGCCCGTTCATCGCCTCGCTGAACCGCTTCTGCCAGGACATGGGCGTGCTGAGCGCCGATGCGCCGTACGAGCAGGTTGTCGCGACCCAGTTCAGCCACCTTTGGGCGAACGCATGACCGGGCTGGCCCGCCATGCCGGTCCCGGCCTCCGGGTCCGGCAGATCCTGGCGGAACTGCCAGCCGACGCCGCATCCCGCATGTTGCCCGCCGCATGCTACACCGACCCCGACTTCTTCGCCTTCGAGCAACGCGCTGTCTTCCCGCGTTGCTGGCTCTGCGTCGGCCGCGTCGAGCAAATCCCCAACTCCGGCGACGGCCTGTCCGCCAATCCAGCGGGCGAACCGGTCCTGCTGCTGCGCGACGAGGCCGGCTGCGTGCGGGCCTTCAGCGCGGTCTGCCAGCACCGCGGCGCCATCCTGTCCTGCGCGCCCAACCAGAGACACCTGCGCTGCCCGCTGCATTTCTGGAGCTACGACCTGAGCGGCGCCCTGGTCGGCGCGCCCCGCGCCAGCGCCGAGGAACTGCGCGCCCTGCGCGACACGATCCGCCTGCCTGAAATACGCACCGAACTCTGGCACGGCTTCATCTTCGTCAACCTGGATGGGCAGGCCGCGCCCCTGGCTCCGTCCCTGGCCAAGGTCGAGCCGTACTGGGCCGGCTACGAAGCCGCCGATCTGGTGGCGATCCCGCCAAAGCTGGCGGACACGCCCTTGCCCTGGAACTGGAAGGTGCACGTCGAGAACTTCACCGACGCCTACCACCCCGAGTTCGTTCATCGCGGCACCCATGACTTCGCCCCAAGCGTACATGCCCAGGGCGGCGTCCGGTTCACTTCCATGGCTCCCGGTGACAACGCCATTGTGCGAACGGTGCCGCTGCTGCATCCCGATGGCGGGATGATGGCGGACGGCTGGGGGCAACCGGCGGCGTTCCCCGCGATCGAGAGCCTGCCGGCGGAACAACGGGCGCGCCTGGCGTTCGTCTTGATCCCGCCCAGCATGACGATGGTGTTCGCGCCGGGGGCGGTGGCGTACACGCTGGTGTCTCCGGTCGGGCACGAGGCGACTTTGGCATCCAGCGACCGGGTCACGGCGGGCGGCTGGCTGCTGCCCGCGACAACGCGGAACCTGCCGGATTTCGATTGGAGGGCAGGGCTCGTGCTGCAAGGGGCGGCGAAGATCTGGGCGCAGGACGTGCCGCTCAATGTGGGGATGCAGGCGGGAAAGCACTCCCGCTTCGCGCCGCCCGGACGCTACATGGGCCTGGAAACCACATTGGCGCAGTTCAACGCCTGGCTGCTGGAGGCCTACGGGCGGGCCGCCGCCGCAATCCGCTGACGCGTCCGCAGTTATCGAGCAGACAGGCGGGCAAACGTCAGCCGGTCCTTGTTCTCCCGCATCAGCATCGTCAAGCCCGCAATGGTGTTCAACCCAAGCTCCAGCGGCAGGCCCGTGTCCGGGTCGGGCTGGATCTTGCCGTAGCCCTGCCCGGCGACTTTCTCCCACTTCCCGGCAGGTTTCTTGACCTCAAGGTTCACCACGGTGGTTTTGAACACCATGCGGACGATGGCCTCCTTGGGGGAGGACGGCTTGGTCAGGCTGGGATGGCCGGCGATGATCCGCCAGCCGTTATCCAGCGCCCAGGCGGTCAGTTCGGCTTTGTCCATGGCGGTTCTCCCGGTGTCACTTCAATGTGCCGGAGCATAACGAAATGCTTGCGTGATAGCGCCTGGCATTTGGTCCGGCGTCCGGTACGGCCGCTTGCGCACGCGCCGCCGCGCCACCTACACTTCGCCGCAAATAATCCTTCCGGGATGAAGCGCCACCCACTTCCAGCATCCGGTGCGCGTCACAATGAGAATACCCCGCCGTTCCGTCCTCCAGGTTTCCGCGGGGCTCGCTGGCCTTGCCGCGCTGCCCCAGGCCAGCTTCGGCCAGACCCGCGCCGAGACTCTGCGCTACGTCACCGGCAACAACATCAACACGTTTGACTGCACGGTGCTTGGCTCGACGCGCGAATCCTTTGGCCTGAGCATGAACATCTACGACCGGCTGTTCCGCTTCGGCCGCAAGAAGCTGGGCAACAACTGGGTGTTCGACGCCGACCACATCAGCGGCGAGCTGGCCAAGGGCTACGCCATCAGCCCGGACGGCCTGAGGATCACCATCACGCTGCGCCCGGACGCCACCTGGCACGACGGCACGAAGGTCACGGTGGAGGACGTGAAGTGGTCGCTCGACCGCTGCGTCTCCGCCAAGTCCCTGGCGCCGCCGCAGTTCCTGCTGGGATCGATGACCCAGCCCGACCAGTTCAAGATCATCGACGACCACACGATCGAGGTCACGCTGCCGGCCCCCGACCGGCTGGCGCTGGCCAACCTGTGCGTGCCCTACGCCCAGATGTTCAACAGCAAGCTGGTCAAGCCGCACGTCACCGCCGACGATCCCTGGGGCCTGGAGTGGACGAAAACAAACACCGCCTCCAGCGGCGCCTACATGATCGAAAGCTCCAAACCAGGCGAGAACGTCATCCTGAAGCGCAACGACAACTGGAAGAACGGCCCTGACGGGCAGTTGCCGTTCTTTCGCCGCATCATCCTGCAAACCGTGCCCGAGCCCGCCACGCGCGCCAACCTTGTGGAAAAAGGCGACGCCGACCTCGCGATCGACCTCGCCGCCAGCGACCTCCCGACAGTCGAGAAAGCGACCCGCGCGAAGGTCGTCTCGGTGCCTCAGACCAACGGCTTCACGCATGTCTCGATGAACACGCAGGTCGCGCCGTTCGACAACCTGAAGGTCCGCCAGGCCATCGCCGCCGCCCTGCCGTACGAGGACATGTTCAAGGCCGCGTTGTTCGCACGTGGCCGCCGCCTGTTCGGCGCCGACTGGGCCAGCCCGCCAGACGGCCTCTTCCCCCAGCCCATGCCGTTCAAGACCGATCTCGGGAAAGCCAAGCAACTCCTGGCCGAGGCCGGCCTGCCGGAGGGCTTCAAGACCGGCTTCGCCTTCAACGCCGGCCAGGCCGCCACCGCCGAACCCGTCGCCGCCCTGCTGAAGGAAGCGCTCGGCAAGATCGGCATCGACGTTGACATCCAGAAGAAGCCGGACGCCGAGTTCAACACAATGATGTCGGACAAGAAGCTGGTCTTTTTCACCGACGGCGCGACGGCGTGGCTGCCCAGCACGGACTACTTCTTCCGCCTCTATTTCACCCGCGACCAGCGCTGGAACTTCGCAAGCTGGAAGAACCCCGAAATGGAGCGGATTTCGGCGGCGGCGCGTTACGAACTGGATCAGGCGAAGTACGACGCCGAAAGCAAGCAGATGATCGAGATGTTCGTCGCGAACGTCCCGCTGCTCCTGATGTGGCAGCCAAACCATGAGGCGGCGATGGCGGCGAACATCGACGGCTACACCTACCAGTTCTATCGGCAGGCGGACTTCCGCGACCTGAAACGCGTTTAGATGGCACAGGCCAACAGCCACCCTCGCAACCCAGGCCCATGCCGCGTGAGCATGGCTGGCGAACGGCGCCCCGCGCACGACATCAAGCCTGAATGAACACCTTGACCGCCATCGCCCGCCGCGTCGGCCAGCGGTTCCTGTCGTCGATTCCCGCCCTGCTCGGCGTCATCGTCATCACCTTCGTCCTGATGCGCGTGATGCCCGGCGACCCGGCGGTGTTCTTCGCCTCCGGCCCCAACGCCGGCAAGGCGGAGATCGAGGAAATCCGCCACAAGATGGGCCTCGACCGCCCTGTGCCCATTCAACTGGCCCGCTACCTGGCGGACATAGCCACCGGCAACCTTGGCCGCTCCCTGACCACCGGCCAGCCTGTCTCCGCCGACATGGCGGCCCGCATGCCGGCCTCGCTGGAGCTGACATTCACCGCCCTGTTCATCGCCCTGACCCTGGCCGTCCCGCTCGGCATGGCCGCCGCCCTCAGGCCCGGCTCTGTCATCGACCATTTCGTCCGCATGCTCTGCACGCTGGGGGTCTGCGTCCCAACCTTTGTGTCGGGACTGCTGCTGATCTACGCCTTCTACTACCTGCTGGGCTGGGCGCCCGATCCCACCGCCCGTCTTGACATCTTCGCCGCAAGCCCGCCCGACATCACCGGCTTCTACCTGGTAGACTTCGCCATCACCGGGGAATGGGCAGGCTGGTGGGCCGCCTTCACGCAGCTTCTGTTGCCCGCCAGCACCATGGCGCTGTTCGTCCTCGCGCCCTTGGCGCGCATGACCCGCGCCTCCATGCTGGCCGTCCTGGGCAGCGACTTCATCCGCACCGCGCATTCGATGGGCCTGCCGAGGCGGCGCGTCATCGTCGCCTACGCGTTGCGCAACGCCCTGCTTCCCGTCCTGACGATCACCGGCATCGTGTTCTCCACCATGCTCGGGGCCAACGTCCTGGTCGAGAAGGTCTTCTCCTGGCCCGGCGTCGCGTCCTATGCCCTGGATGCCCTGCTGTCGGCTGATTACGCCCCGGTGCAAGCCTTCGTCCTGCTGATGGCCTGCATCTTCATCCTGGTCAACGTCGTCATCGACGTGCTGTACGGCATCGCCGACCCGAGGGTCTCCGTCGAATGAGCGCCACCACCCGCCATGCCGTCTTCGTCCTGAAGGGCAACCCGGTCACCACGATCGCCGCCATCGGCTTGTCCGCCATCGTGCTGCTGGCGGTGTTCGCGCCCTGGATCGTCCCCTTTGACCCGATCGCCTCCGACGTGCCGCAAGCCCTGCAACCGCCCAACGCCGCCCACTGGGCCGGCACCGACCAGCTTGGCCGCGACATCCTCAGCCGCATCCTGACCGCCGCGCGGCTGGACCTGTTCATCGCCGTCGTCGCCGTCGGCCTGTCCTTCGTCGCCGGCGCGGTGATCGGCGGCTACTGCGGCTACAAGGGCGGCTGGCTCGACCGCTGGGTCGGCCGCGTCGTCGATGTGCTCATGGCGTTCCCCCTGTTTGTCCTGGCGATGGCGCTGGTCGCCGCCATGGGCAACCGGATGGAGAACATCATCATCGCCACCGCCATCATCAACCTGCCGTTCTACACCCGCTTCGCCCGCGCCGAGGTCAACGTCCGCCGCGACAGCGGCTGGGTGGAAGCCGCCAGGGCCTGCGGCGAGGGCCACCTGTCCGTCGTGCTGAGGTTCCTCCTCCCCAATGTCCTCCCCGCCATGGCCGTGCAGATTTCGCTGAACCTGGGATGGGCCATCCTGAACGCCGCCGGCCTGTCGTTCATCGGCCTGGGCGTCCAGGCGCCAACCCCTGAGTGGGGCATCATGGTCGCCGAGGGCGCGCGTTTCATCACCACCGGCAAATGGTGGCTGGTCGCCTTTCCGGGCCTCGCGCTGATGGCCACGGTGCTGTGCTTCAACCTGCTGGGCGACGGGCTGCGCGACATCCTTGATCCCCGGATGCGCACATGACCTTGCTCCAGGTCGAGGGCCTGAAAGTCCGCTTCTCCACCCGCAACGGCATGGTGGACGCGCTGCACGGCATCAGCTTCGAACTCCAGCCCGGCCAGACGCTTGGCATTGTCGGGGAAAGCGGCTCCGGCAAATCGGTGACGTCCCTGGCGATCATGCGCCTGCTGGACCGGGCCGGACGCATCGCCGGCGGCCGTATCCTGTTCCAGGGCCGGGACATCACCCGAGCCGCCCCTGGCGAACTGCGCAGCCTGCGCGGCGCGGCGCTGTCCATGATCTTCCAGAACCCTCGCGCCGCGTTGAACCCGATCCGCACGGTGGAGCAGCAAATCGTCGATGTGCTGCGCGCCCACAAGCGCATGCCCGCCGCCGCCGCGCGCGCCCAGGCGCTGGACCTGCTGCGCGCCGTGCGGATACGCGACGCGGAGCAACGCCTGCACGCCTATCCGGGGGAACTGTCGGGCGGCATGTGCCAGCGCGTCATGATCGCCATGGCCATCGCCTGCGAGCCGGCGCTGCTGATCGCCGACGAGCCCACCACGGGCCTCGACGTCACCACGCAGAAGATCGTCATGGACCTGCTCGCCGGCATCACCGCCGACCGGGGCATGGCGATGATCCTGATCACGCACGATCTAGGCTTGGCCGCGCGTTACTGCGGCAACATCGCCGTGATGGAGCAAGGCCGCATTGTCGAGCACGGCCCCACCGCCATCTTGTTCCAGGCCCCGCGCCACCCCTACACAAGGCGCCTGATCGCGGCCTCCCCCACCCGAGGCTCCACCTTGGCGGACCTGGCGCAGGCCGACCCCGAGGCAATGCCCACCCTGGCGCCCGCTGTCCCCTCCGTGCCGCCAACCATCGCCGCCGTGATCAACCCCGCTTCCGCCCGGCCGCTGTTCCCCGAACCCAGAAGCGTCCGCCGTCCGGCGGGCACTGGTCCGCTGCTGGAATTGCAGCATGTGGCGAAGACTTTTCCAGGGGGCGTGAAAGCGGTGGACAATGTGTCGTTCACCCTGGAACCCGGAGGCAGCCTGGGCCTCGTCGGCGAATCCGGATCAGGCAAGACGACGCTGTCGCGGATGATCTGCCGGTTGATCGACGCCAACGGCGGCGACATCATTTTCCTGGGCGAGTCGATCGCCAGCCTGCCGTCGCGGGATTTCCACCGTTCCGCCCTGCGCCGCGACATCCAGATTGTCTTCCAGGACCCGAACGACAGCCTGAACCCGCGTTTCACGGCGTTTGACAGCATCGCCCACCCGCTGCGCCGATTGGAAGGGTTGAAGGACGGCGCGACGCTGGATGCCCGCGTCCATGAGGCCGCTGCCCGCGCCGGATTGCCCGCCGATCTGCTGGAACGGTTCCCGCACCAGTTGTCAGGCGGCCAGAAGGCCAGGGTAGGGATCGCCCGCGCGGTCGCGCCCCGGCCCAGGCTGCTGGTGCTGGACGAGCCGACGGCGGCGCTGGATGTGTCGATCCAGGCGGTGATCCTCCAGTTGCTCGACCGTTTGCGCCGGCAGGATGACATCGCCCTGCTGTTCGTCAGCCATGACCTGAACGTGGTTCGCATGCTGTGCGACCAGATCGTCGTGCTGCGCCAGGGCCGCGTGGTGGAGGCCGGGCCAAGCCGCGCCGTCTTTGATCGTCCAAAGGACGCCTACACCCAGGCATTGCTGGACGCGATCCCGCATTTCGATCCGCGCGGCGGGAGGCTGGCGGTTGCCAAGTGACGCCCTTCTGGCCCTGAGCGCCCGCGTCCGCGACGACCTTGCGCGCATCGCCCACCCGAAGCTGCCCTGGCTCCAGCCTCGGATCGGGCCGGACAACCAGCCCGCGCTGGACGTCCTGATCGTCGGCGGCGGCCAGTCCGGCATCGCCATCGCGTCCGGCCTGCTGCGCGCCCATGTCGGCAACATCCTGGTGGTTGACAAGGCGCCCCGCGGGCTGGAAGGGCCGTGGCTGACATACGCGCGGATGCACACGCTGCGCTCGCCCAAGGACTACACCGGCCCCGACCTGGATTTGCCGAGCCTCGCCTACCAGTCGTGGCATGAGGCAATTTACGGCGAGGCGCATTGGCAGGCCCTGGACGTCATCGCTCGCCGGGATTGGGCCGCTTACCTCAATTGGGTGCGCGACACGGTCGGGATACCCGTTTGCAGCGACACCGAGGTTGTCGACATCGCCTTCGCGCCCGATCATCTCTTGGCCGTGACATTCCATGACGGGACGATCCGCTTCGCCCGCAAGGTCGTCCTGGCAACCGGCCAGGAGGGCGGCGGCCTCTGGTGGATGCCTGATTTCATCACAGCGCTGCCGCCCGCCTTCCGTGCCCACGCCGCCGATCCGATCGACTTCGCCCGGCTCCGGGGCCAGCGGGTCGCGGTGCTGGGCGCCGGCGCCTCGGCCTTCGACAACGCCGCCATGGCATTGGAAGCCGGCGCGCGCGAGGTCACGCTGTTCTGCCGCCGCCCGGAGCCTCAGGTGGTGCAACCGTTCCGCTGGCTGACCTTCGCCGGGTTCCTCCGCCACGCCTCCGAACTGGAAGATCCCTGGCGCTGGCGGTTCATGAGCCACATCCTCGGCATGCGGGAGGGCTTTCCCCAGGCCACTTACGACCGCTGCGCCATCCATCCGGCTTTCTCCCTGCGGACCGGCGCATCCTGGACCGGCGCGCGCATCGCCGGCGACGCGGTGGAGATCGCCTTGCCCGAGGGCACGCACACGGCGGATTTCCTGATCTGCGGCACCGGGGTCGAGATGGACTTCGCCCGCCGCCCCGAACTCGCGCGTGTCGCCGGCAACATCGCGCGCTGGGCCGACCGCTACGACCCGCCGCCGGAGGAACGCGATGAACGGCTGGCGCGCTTTCCCTATCTGGCGCAGGATTTCGCGCTGATGCCGCGCCAGCCCGGCGTGACCGACTGGATGAGCGACATCCACATGTTCAACATCGCCTCGACCATGAGCTTCGGGCCGTCAGGCGCATCGATCAATGCCATGACCACCGCCGTGCCGAAACTCGTCGCCGGCCTGACGCGCGGCCTGTTCGTCGGCGACCTTGAACGCCATTGGCAGTCGTTGCGGCGGTACGACGTGCCGCAAGCCATCCTGCGAGAAGGGAGACAACCATGAAGCTGCTGACCGAGGGCGCCGTCCGCCGCTACCGCCAGGACGGCTTCCACTTCCCGTTGCGCGCCCTGTCGCCAGAGGCCGCCGCCCGTTGCCGAGCCGATGTCGAGCGCACCTGCGGCTCCACCCCTGGCCCGGCTGAGGCGCTGGCGGGCGTCGTGTCCTACCGGGTCAAACCCTACCTGCTGTTTCCCTGGGCCGCCGACCTGGTGCGCAACCCCGCCATCCTGGACGCGGTGGAAGACCTGATCGGCCCCGACATCCTGGTCTTCCACACGACGATGTGGTGGAAAGCGGCAGGGTCGTCCAACCGCGTGCCCTGGCACCAGGACGGCACCTATTTTGGCCTGGCGCCCTACGAGCATGTCACCGCCTGGGTGGCGCTCAGCCCCAGCAACGAGCGGACCGGCTGCGTCAGGATCGTGCCGCGCTCCCACACCGAGGGCCAGTTCCCGCACGCCGATGTCAAGGACCCGGCGCTGATGCTGTCCCGAGGGCAGACGGTGGCGCTGGACGTGGACCGGTCCCAGGCGGTGCCGATCGTGCTGTCGCCGGGCGAGTTCTCCCTGCACCACACGATGGCGATCCATGCGTCGGACCCCAACACCGGCGACGATGACCGGATCGGCATCGGCATCAGCTACATCCCGACCCGCGTGCGCCATGTCGGCCCGACCCGCCTGTCGGCGACCTTGGCGCGGGGGCAGGACGGCTACGGGCATTTCGACCTGGAGCCAAGGCCGCTCGCCGACCTGCATCCCGCGGCCATCGCCGCCCACCGCGACAGCGACGCGCGCTTCTGGCAGGCCAGCAAGTCGATCCCGGAGATGGCGAGGAT
>CAXTXZ010000054.1:0-12271 GCA_964248015.1 uncultured Rhodopila sp.
TAAGCGCCAACGCCACCCGGTTGTGCTGGTGGCGATTACGTCACCTGCCTCTAGCTCCGTAAAAGTCGAACAGTGTTCAATCAGCGTGGGGATGTCGAAGCAAAGATCATCCGTCCCCTGTAATCGAATGTGGTGAGGCATTAGGTCCGCCCATGACCTGGCCATGTCCCAAGGAGAGACTTTGATTAGCAGGCAAATATGGTCGGTTTAGCCGGGGGCTCATGTTTGCTCCGGATCAGGGAGCGACGGCAGGAAGCTGATGTCCTCCAGCTTGAAGTCAACGTCGCGGACGGCTTTCTCGGCCGGTGATGCGGTGGGCCGCAAGGCATATTCGGGCCGATGCTTTGTCCCCAAGCTCAACAACGTTTTCCTGCTTCGCAATGCCCCAACCGGAAACCCCGTTCGGCTGAAAAAAATCAAGTAATTGTATCTTTGCCATCTTGATCGTTAAAGCCGATACCGATAAAGCCGGCTTGTTGACTGCCAAGTCATCAAACCTACAGCCATGTCTTGCCGTCTGGAATTAGCGTTATAAAGTGCTGTCCTGGTCCCCCACGAAAATGTCGAAGAGCTTAACGACATTCACGCAAGACTGCAGCGCGAGCCATGGCAGGCAATCGGCACCAAAGGCAGGCAATGCGCAGGAACACAGCCACGCATGAAAGTTGGCCCCCCTGACAGGGTTGGCTTAGTCAAAGCATCCAGAGATACGGGAAGCAGAAGCGGCGGACAGCTCTTCAAGGCTATGATTTGCCATCGGAGATAAACCGCCCCTATCGGTTCTGATCACATGCAACACTGACTCCAGCGTAACCCGCTCCATTCCATCATGCTCACCGGTGTCAGGCGCGATGATAGGCACAATCTTGCGGGCGTGCTTGAAAGGAGCTGTAGTGCCAAATAAGCCATAAGCAGGGGTTGCGACGGCAGCGGCGATGTTCATGGCACCTGTATTGTTTCCTACGTAAAATGCAGACTCTGCCAGCACTCCCATGACATCAGCCAGCTCCCAGCCTAAGGCCACATGCGCCTGGCCTGCTCTTGCGCGCAGCGATCTTAATATGTCAGCCGCCATGTCGGCATCCTCCAATCCACCCAAGAGCACAATCATCGGCCAGCCGGCATCCAGCAGAGCGGCCGACAGCAGGCCGTAGCGTTCCGCCCCCCATTGCCGCAGCGATTCGCTGCTGCCAATTCCCATGGCAACAAAAGGATCACGCACTCCTAGGCGACTTCGTGCGGTCGCCCGCGCGTTAGGCGCAAGCGTGAGTGATGGCTCGTCACTATCCAAGGCGATCCCTGCCGCTTGCAAATAGAGGCTTGCTCTTGTATGCTGATGCTGCCGCGTCGCGTCTGGTGGTAGATACGGGCCGTTGTTAAGGAACAAACGCTGACAGCCCAATCCATAACCTCGTCGATCCGGAATGCCTGCAAGCCAGGCTGCGGCGGCAAGGGTTTCGCTGTGGTGTAGAAAAACGACCGAGGCAAAATGCCGGGCACGCAGCATACTGATCAGCCGAACAAAGCCGCTAATCCCGTCATGCACGCCGTAGCGCCCCTTTGGATTAATGTCCGTCCACATCACGTCTGAGACGCTAGCCTCATTTTTGAGGAGCTGGTCGGCTAACGACCTTGGCTTGGTCAGCACGGTTACCGCCGCTCCAGCCCATTGTGCGATCGCCTGAATATGCGGCACGTGCCACACCATATCCCCTATGCCGGGCAAGGGCTGGACCACAGCCACCGGCGAACGTAATTCGAGCCATGCCATCTATTTTTGATGCCGTTTTCTAATGCTGCATCCAGCGATGAACCAAGCCACGCTCGGCAGCTATGTATCGTCTTTCTGTAACTTCAGGGTTTCGTCAGGCAGTTTGTGTTGATTATGGAAACATCGTTAGTAAAACATCACGCCAAACTCTGCAAAGACAAACGCCATGCCATGCTGATAAATAAAATGTTAACCGTGTTGTTCTTGCATCACGTTTTAGCAACGCTAACACGAAAAGATCGTCGATAGACATCAAACAAAGCAGGCAGGTGCGCCACCCCAAAAGATGTTAGCATCAGAAAGATCTTTGAGTGGCCCATGATGGCACCGTATTCCCAAGGAGTACGGTTAACTCTGCTGCAAGCTTGTCGGCATGATGGCAAGCCAATTTGGCCGATGCGACTCAGCCTCCGCATCACGATCGGACTGGTTGGATTTGTGCTCCAAGGGAAAGATCTGGATGTGGATCATCTGTAACGTTGGTCCAGGCCGTTGCACGGTTTCATGCATTTTATACGATCCTGCGGGGCCAATTCGTCGTAACAATTGACAACGTCCGTTTCTTGTGACCGCGCCAGCCGTTCTCATATGGTAATCTGTCTTCACTCGAACAATTCGGGAATTTGGAGGCTCGCATGGCGACGTGGCGCGATCAGGTGGCGCTTGTAACGGGCGGGGGCCGCGGCATTGGACGAGCCATCGCTCGGCGCTTGGCACGAGAAGGGGCTTCCGTCTGCATTAACTACCTGACACGCGACGACGCGGCGGAATCGCTCGTTTCAGATATTCGGGCGAACGGCGGCCGAGCCATCGCGGTGGCGGCGGATGTGGCCGATGACGCGGCGGTAGAGGGCATGGTCGACCGAGTGCTAGCTGCATTCGGTAACGTAACGATACTGGTCAACAACGCTGCCGCTTCCCATAAGGGTACGTTAGATAACTACGATCCGGAAAAGCTGGACCAGATGCGGCGCGTGAACGTCGACGGCGTTATCCACACCACACGAGCCGTGATGACCGACATGCGCAGGCAAAAATACGGCCGTATAGTCAACATCACTTCGGTCGCGGCAATTGGCGCGGCCCGGCCCAACCATGCGTTCTTTGCCGCTACCAAGGCCGAAGCACAGACTCTGACCAAACGCTTCGCCATGGAACTGGGGCCACATGGCATAACCGTGAATGCAGTGGCGCCCGGATTTGTGCAAGCCGGTCTCGCCGGCAATGAAGGGAATGACGAAGCGATGAAGGAGCAGGCTTTACAGTTTGGTGCCATTGCAATGATGGGCCGCGTTGGGGATGCGGATGACGTGGCAAATGCAGTGGCGTTCTTCGCTTCACCCGACTCAGGATGGGTCACGGCCCAAGTACTGGCGGTGGACGGAGGTCGGATGGACTATATTGGCTCCTGATCCAGATCGGGCTGAAGGTGACCCCAAGATAAGACGCGGTTGATGCGGATCGCAATCACCGGCAGGGCCGCAAGATCCATGACGCGATACTGCGGGTAACGCTGGCGCAAATTGCCCTGGGCACGGTCATGTTCCTCGCCGTCCATCAGCACATCCGCAAGACCCTGCACCATGATCCAGGCAAGGCGGGTCCAGTCCTCGCGCCATCGGTCTGCCGTTAGGGCAACGGCGGGATTCTGCTGAATATTGCGCAGGCGCTTGAGGGGAATGTCAGTGCGCTTCGGCTTCTCATCGACGGTGATGTAAACTGAGTTGCCTTGTACGCAGAAACAAACAGGCACTAAATGAGGCATGCCATGCTGACTCACTGTCGCCAGGTGGGCAACTCGTCTATGATCGAGGAAACGCCGTTGCGCATCATTCAGCATCGCTTCAGCATAATGCACCAGATAATAAAGGGAGAACGATAATGACCAGCATGTCGACCGACGAAAAGAGCCTTTCAACGCCGCTGCCACGCACGCCCCCGCAAATCTTGGGCCCGTTTTATCCTTTCATGCATAAGCCGGTCGAAACCGGTGACCTAACCGGTGATGCCGCGGCAAAAGGAACAATTCTGTATCTCTCTGGCCGCGTGTTGGCGGACAATGGGACACCTGTCGCCGATGCAAAAGTGGAGATCTGGCAAGCTAACGCTTTTGGCAGGTACACTCATCCAAACGATCAAACTTCTGCCGCCTTGGATGAAAAATTCTCTGGCTTCGCGGTGACCCGCACAGACGGGCAGGGGAACTATAAGTTCAAAACTATACGGCCGGCAGCCTATCCGGCCGCGCCGGGACGTTGGCGTCCGGCGCACATCCATTTCTCCGTGACAGCGAAATATGAGCAACTGGTAACCCAGATGTACTTCCAGGGCGACCAATATAATGAAACGGACGCTTGGCTAAATAGCGCCAGCCGCAAGGACCTGCTGATCACCAACCCAAGACAGGCCGAAGGTAAGGAACCTGGCGCACTAGCCGTGACGTTTGATATCGTGCTTACACGAGGGTAATGTGCAGCCTGTAAGGCAAGGCTGGAGCCGCTATGACAAAAGCCGAAGGCAGGGACAAAAGCCGAAGGCAGGCCATCCATGACATTTTTGGAAAAGTTCCTCTGTTCCTCCTGTTGCATGACAATTTTATGCTCATGGTAGGTTCATGATCAAGATCTAGTCATGCTCCATGGATTTCACTCGCTGCCATCCAGCCTCCATCTGATCAAGTGACAGTTCAGGAAGCGATTTCCCCTCAGCCTCAAACTGCTGCTCCATCGCTTTGAATCTACGGGTGAATTTTTCATTGGCATGACTTAGGCAAGTTTCCGGGTCCAAGTTCAGCTTCCGCGCGAGGTTAACAAGGACAAACAGCAAGTCTCCGACCTCGTCAGTTAGGCGAGTTGGATCAGCCTCCGGCAACTCAGCCCAAAGTTCATCAATCTCCTCATGCAGCTTATTGAGCACCTGCTGTGCATCAATCCAATCAAAGCCGACCCGCGCGGCTCGGCTGGTTAGCTTCAGGGCGCGGGTAAGAGCGGGCAGGCCCGTGGGGATGCTGGCCAGAGCGCCAGTTTGATGAAGGGCAGCGCGTTCGGAAGATTTCTGCGCCTCCCAGGACGCTGTTTGTGCGGCGGCATCCCTTGGGACAACATCGCCGAAAACATGAGGATGTCGTCGTATCATCTTGTCGCTAATGCTTTTCGCGACATCGGAGAACCCAAATAATCCAGCTTCTTCGGCCATGCGGGCGTGGTAGATGACCTGGAATAACAAATCCCCAAGCTCGTCAGGCAGCGCCGCGAAGTTACCCTGGGCGATAGTGTCGGCGACCTCATAAGCTTCTTCAATTGTGTAAGGCGCAATGCTCTTGAACGTCTGTGCCTTGTCCCAGGGACAACCAGTCGCCGGGTCACGCAATGCAGTCATGATATCGAGCAGCCGGCGAAGTTCGGCTTCAGCCGAGACAGTGGAACTGGACATAAGGCGCGGATAGGGGAGCAAGCCGCTTGTTGCAAGCCCCATGGCTGACGCAGACTGGCGGTCAATCAGCGAAAGCAAAGCAGGTGCCCGAACGCACCAGCAAGATAATCGCATAATGCATATTATGTTAAATAATACGCCAGGCTTGCAGGTGAGTCCGTGGCAACCCATTTGCGTGAGGCCCGCCATGCCAGACCGCTTCCTGATTGCCGCCACGGTCGACCGCCTGATCTATGGTGACGACGCCACGTTCAGCGCGGAAGATGCGCGCGTACTGCTTGATCAACTGCCGCGAAAGGCATCACCCTGGTTCCAGTTGGGCATCGCTGGCAAGATGTCGGGCGGATCGAGCCGAGGCTTTGCCGCGGGTATTGGCGATGTTCAGCTAGCGGACGATAAAAAGCGCCAGTTTCATTATAACTCTGCTGACAGTGCCTATACCCGGGCCGGCCAGTGGAAGCTGATGTGGGTTGGCAAACGCGGGCGGCAGTTTGTGGAAATTGAGCAGGTAATGGCCGACGCCACCGATGAGGGACGCGGCGCGTTGATTTGCTATTCGGCTGATGGCCAGCCGTTGCGAATGGATATACGGTTCAGCCGGTCCTTTCGGTTGTTCTGGTCACCAGTCGTTTTCGTTATTCCCGGCTGGAGGCCCTGGAAGACGCCTGGTTGAACTCAAGGATCATGCCGTCATAGCCTGCCTCAACGCCATACGGCAGGTTTGCCTGCATCCACCCCCAGTCCATCTCAGGTCCCATATGGGTCAATATTGTCCGGCGTGGCTTTAGCCGGTCCACCCACCTCAGAACGGTCTGCAAGTTGGCATGCGTCCAGTGCGCGTCGCTCCGCAGGAAGCAATCGACAACCCAGGTGTCAACGCCTTCCAGGGCAAGAAAGGCAGTTTCATTCAGGCTGACCACATCAGTCGAGTAGCCAAAGGCCCCTATTCGTAATCCAAGGCTTTCAACCTTGCCGTGGTTTTGGGTGAAGACGTGGATGCGCAGGCCGATGGCCTCGAAGGTGTCCCCGGGCAAAATCGACATTGCCTGGAGAACGGGGCGGTAAAAGAATGGCGGCTGCCAGGGTCTGAAAGCGTAACCGAACCGTTCGGTGATCTCTGCCAAAGTCTCAGGCGTGGCATAGGCGGACAACGGACGATTCGCGATGCGATTCAGGATGCGCACGTCATCAATTCCAGTAATATGATCAGCGTGTGCATGAGTGAACAAGACTGCGTCAACACGCGGTATGCCGCACTGCAAAAGCTGGCTTCGCATATCCGGTGAGGTATCAACCAGCAGTCTCTGGCAATTGGCTGTTTCTATAACGATTGAGGTGCGCGTCCGCCGGTTTCTTGCTTCTGTTGGGTCGCAGTCGCCCCAATCGCCTGTGCCGTCAATCCCGCCGATCATTGGCACGCCGGCTGAACCACCTGTGCCCAGCAGGATGACCTTCATGCCGCGGCCTTGCGAAAAAGTCGGCGAAAATTTGCGGTGGTGACATCAAACAGTGAGGCTTCCGGCACGCCGCGGATTTGCGCAAGCGCATGCGCCGTGTGGCGAACCCAGGCTGGTTCGTTGCGTTTTCCGCGAAAAGGAACAGGCGCCAGAAAGGGCGCGTCGGTTTCCACCAGCAGCCGGTCCAGAGGCACGTCCTTCGCAATGTCTCGAAGCTCGACGGATTTCGGGAAGGTCAGGATGCCGGAGAAACTGATGAAGCCTCCCAGATCCAGGGCCGCCATCGCCAGGCTGCGCGAGGAGCTGAAGCAGTGCAGGAGAAAATCAAACCCCCCTCCCCTGTCTTTTTCTTCCGTCAAAATCCGGGCGACATCGTCATCGGCGTCGCGCGCGTGGATGCACAAGGGCACATTGGCAAGTCGCGCGGCGCGGATGTGGGCGCGGAAACTGTCTGCCTGAACGGCGCGGGGCGCTTTATCGTAAAAATAATCCAGGCCAGACTCGCCAATGCCGATAACCCGAGGATGCCGCGTCATTTCCGCCAGTGTTTCAGGCCTCGGAACGGGCGCTTCGGCCGCATGGTGCGGATGAACGCCAATGGTGCACCAGAGGTTGGGGAAAGTTTCGGTCATCGGCGGCAACCGCTCGGACTGCGCAAGCGTCGTGCCGATCGTCACAATTTCCCCAATGCCGGCGGCGTCGGCCCGCCGCAGCACCTCCGGCAGTTCCGTCGGCG
This sequence comes from uncultured Rhodopila sp., assembly GCA_964248015.1. Taxonomy (GTDB): domain Bacteria; phylum Pseudomonadota; class Alphaproteobacteria; order Acetobacterales; family Acetobacteraceae; genus Rhodopila. The sequence continues at coordinate 7,397 of CAXTXZ010000054.1, forward strand.
TGTAGTAATCCAGGTGACAATGGCTGTCGATCAGCATCAGGCGGCTGGCTCCACGTAGCGGGGAAACACGCCTTGGGGAGATGGCAATGCCTGGCCATCCGTCAGCGGGGTCTTCAAAGCCGCGATGTCACGGGCATCCGGAGGCACGCCAAGCTGATCAAGCATGCGCGCCATGCAGGTCGGCATGACGGGCTGCAGCAGTGTGGCGACAGTGCGGATCGTATCGACCAGGACCCGCAGCACCGCGTTCATGCGGCTCTTGTCGGTCTTGTTCAGCGCCCACGGCGCTTGGCGGTCAATATAGCCGTTGGCGGCGCGGATGACCTTCCAGATCTCTTCCAACGCCTCGTGAAAGGCCTGCCGGTTGATAATGGCGCGAACCAGGTCCAGCAGCGCGTCGGCAGCGGTCAGCAACGCCGTGTCATCGTCAGTCGCAGCGCCGCGGGTTGGCAGGAAACCGCCGCAGTTGCGCGCGATCAGTGACAAGCTGCGCTGCGCGAGGTTGCCCAGGTCATTCGCCAGTTCGACGTTGATGCGACTGACGATGGCGGCATGGCTCATCGACCCGTCAGTGCCAAACGGCTTTTCGCGCAGCAGGAAGTAGCGTACCTGGTCCAGGCCAAAGGTTTCAGCCAGTTTGCGCGGCTCGATGACGTTGCCAAGGGACTTGGACATCTTCTCGCCCTCGACGACCCACCAGCCGTGGGAGGCCACGCGCTTGGGCAGCGGCAAGCCCGCCGACATCAGGAAGGCAGGCCAGTAGACGGCGTGGAAGCGGATAATGTCCTTGCCGACAAAATGGACATCGGCCGGCCACCATGGCCAGCGTGCGGCGGCCGGATCAGGAAAGCCGCAGGCGGTGATGTAGTTTGTCAGCGCGTCCAGCCAGACGTACATCACGTGGCCGGGCGCGTCCGGCACCGGAATGCCCCAGTTGAACGTCGTGCGGCTGGCCGATAGGTCCCGCAAGCCGCTCCTGACAAAGCTGGTCACCTCGTTGCGGCGCGATGCTGGCGATATGAATTCCGGCTGCTCCTCGTAAAGTTGCAACAGCCGGTCCTGATAGGCGGACAGGCGAAAGAAATATGACGGTTCGCGGACCCATTCGACCGGTGCGCCGGTAGGCGCGACACGGGCGCCATCCGGCCCGCTCGTCAGTTCCGCTTCGTCATAGAACGCTTCATCCCGGACGGCGTACCAACCCTCGTAATGGCCGAGGTAGATGTCGCCATTCCGTTCGATCCGCCGCCAAAGCTCGGAGCAGGCGGCCTTGTGTCTCGGCTCCGTGGTGCGGATAAAGTCGTCATAGGAAATGCCCATGGCGTCGGCCATCGCCCCAAAGTCAGCCGATATGCGGTCGGTGAAGGTTTGGGGGTCCACGCCGGCGTCGGCCGCGGCCTTCTCCACCTTCTGTCCATGCTCATCCGTGCCGGTCACGAAGAAGACGTCGTAGCCGTCCAGCCGCTTGAACCGCGCCATCACGTCAGCCGCGATGGAGGTGTAGGCATGGCCGATATGCGGCGCTCCGTTCACGTAGTAGATCGGCGTGGTGACAGTGAAGCGTTGGGTCATGGCCTTCTTTAAACCAAACTGGTGAGCATGCCGATCCCAGCCACGATCGCTTGCCGCTTGTCCAGGGCAAAGCGCTCGGTTTCGTCCTGCAGCTTGGTCAGGCCCTGCCATAGCTCGCTCCAGGCATCAAGCGGACGCAGCGTGGCGATGCGCTCCTGATCAGGGTCTGCCCTGCCCCGCACGCTTTCCCGAACCGCTGACGCCACCCCGGCGCGCACCATGTCCATGAAAGTGGAAAATCCGGTTTCGCTGCGGCCAAGGAAGTCAGCAATCTCATAGCCGCGCGACATCGGGACAGCAGGCAGGTCGCTCAACAACTTGTCGACCAGGGCCGCGATCGCCATGCCCTCATCCTCGGCCAGCATAAGCGCTCGACCAGGCGACCCTTCAGCCAGGGTGATCAGCCGGCCAGCCTGAGCGGAGTCAAGCTGCGGCAGGAAGCGTGTCAGAAGCTGGCCCATGATGTCATCACCGACGGGAGCAAGCCGCAAGCGACGGCAACGACTGCGAATAGTCGGCAGCAGGCGGCCCGGCGCCGCGCAAGCCAGCAGCAGGACCGCGCGCGGCGGCGGCTCTTCCAGGATTTTGAGCAGCGCGTTGGCCGAAGCTTGGTTCAAATCTTCCGCGCCATCAACGATGACGACGCGCCAGCCGCCCTCGGCCGGAGTCAGCGACAGGAAGCCGGTGATCTTGCGCACGTCGTCAACAGCGATCTGCGTCCTCATGCGCCTGGTCTTTTGATTGAGCGAACGCTCTATCACCAGCATGTCCGCATGGGCATTCGCCGCGATCCGGCGAAAAACCGGGTCGGCGGGGTCAAGGGCAAGAGAATCTCCAGAAGGCTGGCCGGCGAGCAGGCGACGGGCGAAACGGTAAGCCAACGTCGCTTTCCCAACGCCCTCAGGCCCTGTGATCAGCCAGGCATGGTGCATGCGCGTGGAGCGGATGGATTCCAGGACTGTAGCCTCGGCTTCCGGGTGGCCCATGAAAACGGGGTTGGAGCGTGGGTCGGCAAAGGGCATGGCAAGATCATAGCGAAGGTTCGCAGGCCGCGACACCGCAGGCGCAACCATTCCGGGTCTGGCCGTGATCCATCGGATAACGTCCGTACAGGCTTCGGATCAGGAAACACACGAGGGGCTTCTGACCGCTTTATGAAGGGACTTCCCAAGATCACTGGCAGGCAAGACAGGTTTCTCACGCACTCCCGTTCAGGATCACCCTGATTTCATCCAGCGCTGCCGGGTCCTCGATCGTCGGCGGGACAGGAGCCGCCTCGCCATCCGCGATCCGGCGAATGCTTCCACGCAGGATTTTGCCGGACCGCGTCTTGGGCAGCCGAGCAACCACCCGCGCTTCCTTGAACGCCGCGACCGGTCCGATACGCTCCCGCACCAGGGCCACCAGCTCGGCGGCGACGTCCGCCTCTGGCCGGTTGACCCCGGCTTTCAGCACCACCAACCCCATCGGCGTCTGGCCCTTCAGCATGTCCCTGGCGCCGATGACCGCGCACTCCGCGACGTCTTTGTGCGACGCCAGGACTTCTTCCATTGATCCGGTCGATAGCCGATGTCCCGCCACGTTGATGATGTCGTCCGTGCGGCCCATGACCCAGACGTCGCCGTCGGCGTCCACAATGCCGGCGTCGCCGGTGCGGTACCAGCCGGGGAAGTCGGACAAATAGGATGTGCGGTAGCCCTCGTCATTCTGCCAAAGGGTCGGGCCGCAGCCCGGCGGCAGCGGCAGTTTCAACGACAGGGTGCCGGTCGTCCCGCTTGCAAGCACATGACCCTCGTCGTCCAGCGCATGCAGGTCATAGCCAGGGCACGGGCGGCCGCCGGAGCCTGGCTTGAACGGAAACAACCCGAACTGGCGGAAGCCGGCGGTGATCGGCCAGCCGGTCTCCGTCTGCCACCAATGATCGACCACGGGCTTGCCGAGAAGCTCGTGCGCCCAAATCCCCGTGGGCGGGTCACACCGTTCGCCAGCAAGGTAAAGAGCGTCCAAGCAGGTGATGTCATGGTCACGCGTCAGCTTGCCTTCCGGGTCCTGCTGCTTGATGGCGCGCATGGCGGTGGGGGCTGTGAACAGCACCTTGACCCGGTGTTGCGCAATCACCCGCCAGAACGCGCCGGCATCGGGAGTGCCAACCGGCTTGCCTTCGTACATCACCGACGTGCAGCCACGCAGCAGCGGCGCATAGACGATGTAGCTGTGGCCAACGACCCACCCAACGTCAGAGGCTGTCCAGAACACGTCGCCGGCGTCCATCCCATAGATCATGCGCATGGAGTTCCACAGCACGACCGCGTGCCCTCCGTTGTCGCGGACAACGCCTTTCGGGCGTCCCGTGGTGCCGGAGGTGTACAGGATGTACAGCGGGTCGGTCGCCAGGACGGGAACGCAGGGGTGGGGCGATGCGGCGTTGACCGCGGCGTGAAAGTCATGGTCCCGGCCGGCAACCATGGCTGCGGTCGCCTGCGGGCGTTGCAGGATCAGGCAGGCGTCCGGCTTGTGCGGCGACAGCGCGATGGCTGCGTCCAGCAGGGGCTTGTATTTGACCACCCTGCCCGGCTCCAGCCCGCAGGAGGCGGAGATGATCACCTTTGGCTTGGCGTCGGCGATGCGGCTGGACAGTTCCGCCGCCGCGAAGCCGCCAAAGACCACGGAGTGCACCGCGCCGAGACGCGCCGTTGCAAGCATCGCGATGGCGGCCTCGGGCACCATCGGCATGTAGATGACGACGCGGTCGCCGCGAGTCACGCCAAGCTCGGCCAGGGCGCCGGCCAGCAGTGCCGTCCGGGCCAGAAGGTCAATGTAGGTGAAGCGGCGCACCGTGCCGGTCATCGGGCTGTCGTGGATCAGCGCGGCCTGCTCGCCTCGTCCGGCTTCGACGTGACGGTCAAGGCAGTTATGGCAGGTGTTCAGCAGGCCGCCGGGGAACCACTGGCCAAAGGCCCCCATCGTCGGGTCGAAGACCTTGTCCCAGGGTTTGGACCAGGCAAGGCCCTGGGCCTCGGTTGCCCAATAAGCCTCCGGATCACGCATCCAGTCACCATAGGCTTGCGCATAGGTCGAGGCGTTGGTCATCCCGTGTCGCTCCCTGGCTGGCGCGTGTTTGTCTGGCGGAAACCGTCTGGCGGTCAAGCTGGGCTTGCATGCCGATCCCCGTAATGGTTTGTGCCAGCACTGCGATCCAGGAGGCAATGATGCGCGTAGACGGTCTGGCGGCGGTGGTGACGGGTGGCGGTTCCGGGTTGGGCGCGGCGACGGCGGCGCATCTGGCGGCGCTGGGCGCCAAGG
>CAXTXZ010000055.1:0-8407 GCA_964248015.1 uncultured Rhodopila sp.
CCGTTCCCTGACACCGCGTCCGAGCGCGCGGCGACAGGCGATCCGCGCCGCGCCGTGCTGGAGCGTTACGCGGATTGGCAGGCCTATGCCGCCGCCATCACGACGGCGGCGATAGGCCTCGTGGCCCGAGGCTTGATGCTGCAAGAAGACGTCGAACGCTGCGCGCGGGCGGCGGAGCGCTGGAACCCGTCACGCCATGTCGTCAGCCTGTGACCATGCCGTCGGAACCCGCCCTGCGCCACGGACGAGGAAACGTTACAATGCCGGCATCACCTGTATGCGGCGCAGGAATTCCCTGGCGCGGGCGTGCCGCGGGCTGCTGAAGAACACTTGTGGAGGGGCATCCTCCAGCACACGGCCGCTGTCCATGAACAGGATACGGGTGCCGACTTCGCGGGCGAACTGCATTTCGTGCGTGACGACCAGCATGGTCATGCCGTCGTCGGCCAGGGACTGGATGACCTCCAGGACCTCGCCCACCAGTTCCGGGTCCAGCGCCGAGGTCGGTTCGTCGAACAGCATCAGCACCGGTTTCATTGCCATCGCCCGGGCGATCGCCACGCGCTGCTGCTGGCCGCCGGACAGTTGCGACGGGCGTTTCGCCACATGATCGGATAGCTTCACCCGCGCGAGTTGCTCCGCCGCCAGCGCCCGCGCGTCCGCCGCCCGCATCCCCAGCACCCGGCGCGGCCCGATCGCCACGTTGTCCAGCGCCGACAGATGCGCGAACAGGTTGAAGCGCTGGAAGGCCATGCCGATGCGCCGGCGCTTGCCGGCGGTCGCCACAGGGGTGTCGGCGACGAATTTGCCGTTGCGCGTCTCGCCCGCCATGTTGACGCCGTCCACGAAGATCTCGCCTTCCGACGGCGCCTCAATCCGGTTCACGCAGCGCAGCAGCGTTGACTTCCCCGCTCCGCTCGGCCCGATCACCATGACGATCTCACCTTGTTGCACGGTCAGATCGACCCGGTCCACCACGGGGACGTCGCCAAAGATCTTCGAGACTCCCTTGATCGTCAGCAAAGGCCCGCCAGTCATGCCAGGCGCCTTTCAAGATATTCGGAACCCCAGGACAGTATGGAGATGATCACCAGATAATAAACCGCCAGTGCGGCATACAACTCGAACGGCACGAACCGCTCGGCGATGATCAGTTGCGCCGACCGCGTCAGTTCCGTGATAGAAATAACCGACAGCAGGGAGGAACTTTTCACCAGCGTGATGACCTCATTGGTCAGCGGCGGAGTCATGCGCAGCAGTGATTGCGGCAGAAGAATGAACAGGATCGACTGGCGGTTGGTCATGCCGATCGACAAGGCGGCCTCGGTCTGCCCGGCCTCGATCGATTGCAGGCTGGCGCGGACGATTTCCGAGATGAAGCCGGCCGAGTTGAACGCCAGCGCCACCACCCCGCTCCAGAACGCCGAGAATTCGAAGCCGATGCGGGGCAGCGCGAAGTAGACCAGGAAGATCTGCACCAGCGCCGGCGTGCCGCGCACGAAGTAGACATAGGCGCGGATGAACGCCTTCGGCGCCCGCAGGTCCGAGGCGCTGACCAAGCCGAACACCAGCCCGACCAGCGACGCCACGATCATCGCGCAGACCGAAATCTCCAGCGTGACGACAGTGCCCTGGAGCATGTACGGGATGGCGTACCAGATGGCGCCCCAGTCGAAATCGCCCATCTAGCGCAACCCGCCGGCTGGCGGCGCGAGCATCGCGAACGCTATGACGGCAGGACTTCGGGCACTTCGTTCGGCGTTTCCATTGTCGCGCCGAACCACTTCTGCTGCAGCGCCGTCAGCCTGCCGTCCCCCTTCATCGCCAGAAGCTGGGCGTTGACATAGTCCCGCAGGGTCGTGTCCTCCTTGCGGAACGCCATGCCGAAATACGCGGTGATGTCGGAAATGCCGGGGATCATCTTGAACTTGCCCGGCGCGTCCCGCATCACCACCAGCATCGTCGAGCGGGAATTCACCACCGCGTCGATCCGCTTGTTGAGCAGGTCCTGGTACGCCTCGGGATAGTGCTCGTATTGCTTGACGTCGGCGTAGCCGGGCTTGCCGGCGGCCTTCAGCTTGGCCTCGAAAACCTTGATGATGTTGGCCGCCGCGCTGCCCAGTTGCACGCCCACTGTCTTGCCCGACAGGTTGTCAGCGGTGGTGATCGCCTTCTCGTCGGCGCGCAGCAGCACCACGTTGCTGGCGTCGGCGTACGGCATGGAGAACAGCACTTTCTCCGTCCGTTCCTTGGTGATGGTCATGCCGGAGATGATGCAGTCGAACTTGCGCGCGTACAGCGCCGGAATGATGCCGCTCCATTGCGTGTCGATGAACTGCGCCTTGACCCCAAGGTTGCCGGTCATCACGTCGGCGATGTCAGGATCGTAGCCGATGATCTTGCCGTCCTTGAAGAATTCATACGGAACATAGGCCGCTTCCGTTCCCACGATCAGGGTTCCGCGCTTCTTCACCTCGTCCATCGTGTCGGCGCGGGCCGAGCGAATATGCGCCATCGTGAGCGCGCTGGCAGCCACGGCGCTGGTCAGAACGGAGCGTCTCAGCATGAAGCAATCCCCTGGCTTTGTCGTTTGTCACGGGATGCCAAGCAACGCGCGTGCCACCCGCCGGCGTTTTGCCTAAACCCATTCCTCCGCCAGATGCTCCTTCAGTGTCCGGCCGCGGTACGCGTGCCGGAACCGGCCCCGCCGTTGCAGTTCCGGCACCAGCAGATCGACCACCGCCGCCAGATCCCCAGGCATCGACAGCGGGTGCCCGATCATGAACCCGCCCCGGCTGCCCGTGGCCTCGAACCGCTCTTCCAGCAGGTCCGCCATCCGCGCCGCGCTGCCCGCGACCGTGGTGTCGTAGTGCGTCGCCGAATGCAGGCCGTGCTCGAAGAACTCTTCGCGCGTGATCTCCGTCGTGCCGCCCAGCCGCAGCATCAGTTCATGCACGAAACCAACCGGGGACGCCTGGGTTGCCGCGATCCGTTCATTCAGTTCCCGCAGCGAGAAACGCGCCGGCAGCGTCGAAAGGTCATAGCCGATGTTGTGCGACAGGTACGCGCCGGCGGCTTCCTTGGGGATCGCCGTCAGCAGCCGGTCGCGATGCGCCTTCGCCTCCCGCTCGGTTTCCGCCACGATCAGCGGCGTCTGCCAGAAGATGCCGACTTTCGCCGGATCGCGTCCCGCCGCCGCCAGCGCCGCATCCAGGTCGGCGCGCTGCTTGACCTGCCTTGGCAAAGGCCGGTCCTCGCAGAACGCATGGTCGGCCACGCGCGCCGCCGCCCGGATGCCGCGCGGCGAGCCTCCCGCTTGCAGGATGACCGGCCGCCCCTGTGGCGACGGCGGCGTGTTCAGCGGCCCGCGCACCTTGAAGTAGGCGCCGGAATGGTTGATCGGATGGATCTTCCCCGGATGCGCGACCTGCCCGGTGGCGTGATTCCACACCATCGCGTCCGGCTCGACGCCGTCCCACAGCTTCCAGCACACGTCGATGAACTCTTCCAGCCGTTCGTACCGCGCGCCGTGCTCCATCAGTTCGTCAAAGCCGTAATTCGCCGCGTCGGCCCGGCGCGTGGAGGTGATCACGTTGAACGCGATGCGCCCGTTGGTGATGTTGTCCAGCGAGTTCAGCAGCCGCGCCACATAGTATGGATGCATGAAGGTCGAGGCGTAGGTCAGGCCAAAGCCCAGCGACTTCGTGACGCGCGACATCGCGGTGAACAGCGGGCTCATGTCCTGCCGAGGCCACCCGATCCCCCAATGCACCGCCTCATCCTGCGACCCGCGCCAGGTGCTCGGCACCCCTGTCCCGTCGCCGGAGAACAGCATGTCGAGGCAGCCCCGCTCCGCGATGCGCGCGATGTCCTCATACATTTCGACGTCGGGAAAGGTGCGCCCAACCCAGGAGCCGGGCATCCGCCAGCGTCCCTCCATGTGGATGAAGGACAGATCGAAGGCGAGGTGGATCAGCTTCGGCATGAACATGACGCAGCAAGTCGCATGCCACCAGCACGCGGCCTAATGTCCATGCGTTTGACTGATTAGTGGTCACTTGCCCGGCGTCAAGCACGGCAATCCCGCCCGATTTAATGGCACGTCTCTTGCTACTGAAATCACCTACAGCAGAAAGACCCTTCCGGCATGCTCTCTCGCCGAACGATCCTTGGCGCCACGGCGTTGGCGGCGCCCTTTGTCGTATCCAGTCGCTTGCGGGCAGCCCCCACCCGCAAGGTGCGCCTGACGCTGCCTTGGGTGGCCGAGGGTTCCAACGCGGTCGCCTTTGTCGCCAAGGCAAAAGGCTACTGGGCCGACGCCGGCCTGGATGTCGAGATCAGCCGAGGCTACGGCTCGGTGGCCGCCGCGCAGGCCGTTGGGGCAGGGCAGTTCGATTTCGGCATGGCCGCCGCGTCGGCCGGCATCCAGCAGGCGGCCAAGGGGCTGCCCGTCGTCTCCATCGCCTGCCTCGGCTATGACGCCACGATGTGCCTCGCGGTGCTGGCGGATTCCCCCGCGCACGCGCCGAAGGACCTGGCCGGGAAGTCGATCGGCGGCACCGTCAACTCCGGCGAGTATCCGTTCCTGCCGGCGTTCGCCAAGGCCGCCGACCTGGATCTGGCATCCTGCAAGATGGTGCAGGTCGATCCCAACGTGCGCCAGCGCATCCTGATGGAGCGCCAGGTCGATGCCATCTGCGGCTTCGCCATTTCCATCGCCCCGCTGTTTGTCGCCAACAACAAGCCGGTGCGGTTCATGCCGTACAGCGCGTACGGCCTGAAGTTCTACAACAACGCCCTGCTGACCCGCGCCGAGGTCCTGAAGTCCGACCCCAAGCTGTGCGAGGCCATGGCCAAGGGGATCATCCAGGCGGTGCGCTTCTGCCTGTTGCAGCCGCGGGACGCGGTGAGCCTGTTCCTCAAGCAGGTGCCGGAAGCGGCGCTCGCGGCGAACGGGCCAAAGCAGATCCAGACCGGCCTCGGCATCTTCGACCTGACGGCGATCGGCGAGCCGGCGCAAAAACACGCCCTTGGCCGCACCGAGGAAGCCGATTACGCCAGCATGACCGACCTCGTGATGCAGTACCTCGGCGCGCCCGGCGACAAGGCGCCTAACCCGGCCGACCTGTTCACCAATGCCTTCGTCGGCGACGTGACCCTGACGCCGGACGAGTGGGCGAAAGCCACCACGCAGGTGAAGGAGTACCATGACCTCTTCACCTGACGACAACCCGCGCAACGAGTGCATACGCGCGGACAACGCCTGGAAGATCTACAACTCGGCGAAAGGCCCGGTCGAGGCGGTCGCCGGCGTCTCCTTCTCGGTGCGGCGCGGCGAGTTCGTCGCCATCCTTGGGCCGTCGGGCTGCGGCAAATCGACCTTGCTGATGATGTGCGGCGGGCTGGAGGGCATCACCTCGGGCACGATCAGCGTCGATGGCGCGCCGATGGACGGGCCACGCACCAGCATTGGCGTGATGTTCCAGGAAAGCACGCTGCTGCCGTGGAAGTCGGTGCTGGACAACGTGATGTTCCCGGTCGAGCTGCTGCACCGCCCGCGCAAGGAACATCTGGCGCGGGCGCGCGAGCTGATCAGCCTTGTTGGCCTGGACGGCTTCGAGAACCACAAGCCGCACCAGTTGTCCGGCGGCATGCGGCAGCGCGCGGCGATCTGCCGAGCATTGGTGTATGACCCGGATATTTTGCTGATGGACGAGCCGTTCTCGGCGCTGGATGCGATCACCCGCGACGAGATGAACGACGCGCTGATGGACATCTGGAGCCGCTACACGAAAACCGGCCTGTTCGTGACGCACTCGATCCGAGAGGCTGTCTACCTGGCCGACCGTGTGCTGGTGATGAACCGGCGCCCGGCGACGGTGGTGGCCGATGTCACGGTCCCGCTTCCCCGCCCGCGCGATCCTTCGGTGGGAGAAACAGCGGTTTTCAACGAGCTGTGCGGCACGCTGCGCGGCATGATCGAGCATTCCCACCGCGCGGCGCGGACGCCGGCGCATGCCTGAACGTTTCCACGGCGGGCAAGGCAGGACGTCCGCGGCCACGACAAACGACGGCGCGGCATGATCTCGACCCAGCGCGCCTTGTCACCCCATCGGGAGCAGGCCCTGACCCTCCTTTTGCCGGTGCTGACAGCGGCGGTGTTCCTGGCAGCCTGGCAGGTCGCCGTCAAATTCTGGGCCGTCCCGGCGGTGATCCTGCCCGCGCCCAGCGACATCGGCCATCAACTGTCCGCCGCCTGGGGCGAACTGCTTTACCAGGCGAGCTTCACCGGCCTTGAGGCGGTCGCCGCCTGCATCCTTTCCGCGATCCTGGGGGCCGGAACGGCGGCGATGCTGGCCTCGTCGCCGCTGCTGCGGGACATGCTGTATCCGAACCTTGTCCTGTTCCAGCTTATTCCCAAGATCGCCCTGGCCCCGCTGTTCGTCATCTGGCTTGGCATCGACGCGCCGTCTCGGCTGGTGTTCTCCACCTTCATCTCTTTCTTCCCTGTCGCCATCGGCACCCTGACAGGCTTGCTGGGCACCAACCCCAACGCCATCCGCCTGTGCCAGTCGCTGACCGCCAGCCCCGGGCAGATCTTCCGCCATGTCCAGGCGCCGTATGCCCTGCCGTTCTTCTTCAGCGGCATGCGGGTCGCCTCCACCTTGTCCGTCATCGGCATCATCGTCGGCGAGTTCATCTCGTCCAAGCACGGCCTGGGCTCCTACATCCTGCTGGCCGGGTCGCGCGCCGAAACCGCGCGCATCTTCGCCGCCCTGGTGGTGCTGTGCGCCATCGGCCTGGGGTTGTACGGGATCATCGCCCTCCTGGAGTGGCGGGTAAAGAAGGCGTGGCGCGGATGACCGGCTTCCCGTTTCCTGAACCCGAGGCGATGCCCGAAGTCGCCGCCCTGGTCCCCGGAGCGCCGGCTTGCGTTCCGTCGAGGACGCGGGCCACATCTCCGGCCGAGGCGCCCAATGCCTTCGCCACCCACCTGCAAGACTTCCTGAGGAGGCAACGCAATGAACGCCAGCATGTCCGCACTGCCCGGCGCCTATGACATGGTTCTCAAAGGGGCGCGGGTCATCGATCCGGCCAACGGCGCCGATGGCATCCTGGATGTCGCCGTCGCCGACGGCAAGATCGCCGCTGTCGGCGCGGACCTTCCGGTTCCTCCTGGCGCCATGCGCCTGGACCTTGCCGGCGCCATCGTGACGCCAGGGCTGATCGACACCCACGCGCATATCTACGAGCACGTCACCGGCGATTTCGGCCTGAACGCGGACATGGTCGGGGTGCGCGGCGGCGTCACCACGGTTGTCGACCAGGGCGGCCCCTCGGCGCTGACCTTCAACGGCTTCAAGCAGTTCATCGTCGAGCCTTCGCGAAGCCGCGTGCTGTGCTTCATATCCAGCTACCTGGCCGGAGGGCTGCTCGGCCATCGCTACGTCGATCTCTACGGGCCGAGCGGCATCAACGTCGGTGCCATCGTCAAGACGGCGCGCGAGCACCCGGAGCTGATCAAGGGCATCAAGGCGCACGCCGAACCCGGCGGCTTCTCCCGCTGGGGCCTGGAGGCCCTGAAGCTTGGCAAGCAGGCCGGACGCGAGCTTGGGCTGCCCACCTACGTCCATCTCGGCACCCTGTGGCCGCAGAAGGAGGGCACCACCGTCAACCCGCGGGAGATCATCGAGCAGGTCGTCCCGCTGCTGGATGCCGGCGACGTGCTGGCCCACCCGTTCACCCGCTACCCCTCGGGTTTCGTCGCCGCCGACGGATCAATCCATCCGCTGGTCTTTGAGGCGCTGGCCAAGGGCGTCACCATCGATGTCGGGCGGGGCGCGCATTTCAGCTTCGACAACGCCCGCGCCGTGCTTGCCGCCGGCATCCTGCCGACGACCTTGGGCGCCGACCTGCACGGCTACAACATCAAGTTCCCCGACGGCGGCCGCTGGTACCGCGGCATGTTCACCGACACGGAAGAGATGGAGCCGCCGGAGGACGCCGCCCTGCCATTCTCCACCCCCTACGGCATCCACCACGCCATGAGCGAGATGATGGCGCTGGGCGTGACCCTGCCGCAGGTCGTCGCCATGGCGACGATGAACGCGGCAAAGATGCTGCGCATGGAGGACAAGATCGGCACGCTGAAGCCCGGCATGGACGCCGACATCTCCGTGTTCCGCATCCTGAACGGCGAGTGGACGCTGCGCGATTCCAACGGCAAGGAGGTCGTCGCGAACCAGCTTCTGCATCCCGAAAGCGTTGTCCGGGCCGGCAAGCTTATCAACACCGACAGCCCGCTGCTGCCGGACCTCGCGCAACTCGCGGCGTGACGCGGCAAACGGCCCCCCGTGGCAGCGCGTCACGCCGGGCCGTGGGCGTTGGCCCGGAGTAACCACCGCAT
>CAXTXZ010000055.1:8417-12246 GCA_964248015.1 uncultured Rhodopila sp.
GCCCCCACCCCGGGGGGGCCCCGCCCAACCGCCCGGGCCGGCCCGCGCGGCCCCCCGCGCCGTGGCCCTAACGTTCAGGAGCAACCACCGCATGCCGGCCATTCGCCTCACCCGCCGCGCGGCACTCACCGGCGCTGCCGCCGCGCTTGGCCGTCCGGCGATTGCCCAGGCCCGCGCGGTGAGGTTCACCCTGCCATGGCTGGCCGAGGGCAGCGCCGTCTTCCTGTATGCAGGCAAGCAGAAGGGCATCTTCGCCAGGCACGGCATCGACCTTGACATCAGCCGGGGTTTCGGTTCGCTCGCCGCTGGGCAGGCCGTCGCCGCCGGGCAGTTCGACTTCGCCACCATGATCAGCACGCCGATGATCCTGCTGGTCGCCAAGGGCCTGCCGTTGGTTTCCCTCGGCATCGTCAGCTACGACGCGGGCATGGGGGTCGGCGTGCTGGCTGACAGCCCGATCACTAGCCCCGCCATGCTGGCCGGCAGGAAGATCGGCGACGTGCCGACCTCGGCCGAGTTCCCGTTCTTCCCCGCCTACGCCAAGAAGGCCGGCTTCGCCACCGAGGGCATCCAGTTCATCAACACCGACGCCAAGGTGCTGGAGCGCGTGCTGTCGGAAAGGCAGATCGACGCGATGACGGGCATTGCCTCGTCCAGCCTGCCGATCTTCATGTCGAAGAACATCCCGGTGCGCTGGATGCTGTATTCCTCGGCGGGCGTGCCGTCCTATGGCACCTCGATCACCGCCACCCAGGCGACCCTGGCGAAAGAGCCCGCGCTGTGCGCCGCCATGGTGGACGCAATCTGCGAAAGCATGGCCTTCGCCCTGGTCAACCCGGACGAGGCCACCGCCCTGTTCCTGAAATCACTGCCCGAGATGGGCCTGAACCCCGGCGTCAAGGAGTTCCTGCGCATCGGCATGGGCCTGAACGATTATGCCATCGCCAAGCCCGAGGCCAAGCAGCACGGCCTGGGCTACGGCGACCCGGAAACCTTGGGCAGCATGGCGGACCTGGTCATGCAGTACGTCGCCACCCCCGACATGAAGCGCCCCGATGTCGGCAGCTTCTACAAGCCCGGCCTCGGCGGGAAGGTGACGCTGACCGCCGCCGAATGGGGCGTCGTCGATGCCCGCGTCGCCGAGTTCGGCAAGTTCCTGGCCTGAACCGCGATGTCCGCTCACCAGCGCCTCGCGACGCCTGTTCCATCCTGGAGGCTTCCGGCTTTCCCGGTCCGCGCATGGCTGCGCTGGCAAGGCGCCCGGCGCGTCATCCTGCCGGTGCTGTTCGCCGTGGCGATGCTGCTCATCTGGCAGGTGCTGACGGTGCGGCTGGCGGTGTCGCCCATGCTGCTGGTGCCGCCCACGGCGATCTGGGACGTGCTGGCGCAAGCCTGGCCGATCCTCGCCGCGCAATCCTGGCCCACCCTGGTCAACGCCGTGGCCGGCTTCCTGCTGGCGTCCGTCCTCGGCATCGCGCTGGGCGGCGCACTGGTCGTCTCCCGCCGCGTCGAGCAGGCGTTCTGGCCGCACATCCTGATCTTCCAGTTGATCCCCAAGGTCGCCGTCGCTCCCCTGTTCATCATCTGGCTTGGCATGGGGCCAAGCTCCCGCCTGTGCTTCGCCGTGTTCCTGTCGTTCTTCCCGATCGCCGTGTCGGCGGCCTCGGGCTTTCGCGCCGCCGATCCCACCGCGCTGCGCCTGTGCCGGTCGCTCACCGCCAGCACATGGCAGACGTTCCTCCATGTCCGCATGCCCTATGCCATCCCGCACATCTTCGCCGGCCTGAAAGTGGGCGTGACGGTGGCCATCATCGGCGTGGTGATCGGCGAGTTCGTCACCGCGCAGGAAGGCCTGGGCTACATCATCATGTTCGCGTCCTCCGCCGCCGAGACGGCCTTGGTGTTCGCCGCGATCACCTTGCTCTGCGTCATCGGCCTGGCTTTGTACGGCGCGGTGGCGCTGGCGGAACTGTTCGTCCGGCGCTGGTACGGCGCGCCAATCAGCGTCGGCGGGTTTGAATGATGCGGCTGGCCGCATGCCTGGTTGTCTGGCGGCGCAGGGCGCGGCGGCCCTTCCGCGCATGACCCCGCTTTGCCCCGCATCGGACGTTGCCTCCGGGCGGCCCGTCATCGTCCGGCTGTCGGCAACCGCATCCGTCATCCTGCTGCGCCTCGACAACGGCGTGATCGGCTACCGCAACGCTTGCCCGCACATGGGCATCGAATTGGATTGGAAGGCGGAACGCCTGCTGACCCGCAGCGGCCGTTTCCTGCGATGCACCGGCCATGACGCGCGCTTCGAGCCCGCCACCGGCGAATGCGTCCAAGGCCCCTGCGCCGGCGACTTCCTGACGCCTGTGCCCATCCAGGTGCGCGACGGCACGGTTGTTCTTGATGATGGATTGATCGAACTTCGCCCCTCCGGGTCGCCATAGGAGCCTTGCCATGCTGGTCGCGCTGCGCTCGCGCCGACAGATCGCCCCGTTCACCCTGTACCGCCCCACCTTCCTGACAGAGGCGCTGGCGTTGCGAGCCGAACCCGGCCGCGGCGTGTTCCTGGCAGGCGGGATCGAACTGATCGACTGGCTGAAACACGGCCATGCGGTTGATCGCGTGATCCGCCTGGACGGCATCCCCGGCATGGCTGACATTGCCGGCGACCACCGTGCCCTGCGCATCGGCGCCATGGCCACGCATGCCGCGATCGCCGGCAGCGGGGTGATCCAGGACCTGTTGCCCGACCTTGCCGCGTCATGGCCGGTTGTCGCCAATCCTCGCGTCCGCTTCACCGGCACCATCGGCGGCAATGTGATGGCCCGCCGCCCGGATTACGATGGGGCGCCGGCGCTGATGGCGCTGGGCGCGGAGGCCGAGATCGCCTCCGGCGCGCGTGTCCCCCTGCACGCGCTGGGGACGGACGCGCTGGTCACCGGCTTTGTCATTCCGCAACCCAGGACGCTGCGCCTGTTCACCGACCGCTCGCTGCGCCAGACGGTGACGATCTGGCTCTGCCTGTCCGTGGCGGAAGGCCGGGTCACGGCGCTGCGGGCCGGCATAGGCGTGGCGCATCCCCGGCCCGTTTGCGTCACGCTGCCGCTCGATGTGCCGCTGCCGGCGCTGGGCCAGCGAGCCGCCGCCATCGCCGACGATGTCGTCCACCTTCTGCCCGAACCGGCGACCGACGGCAGGGCGAGCGCGGCGTACCGCCGCCGCATGGTCGGCGTGCTGACCCGCCGCCTCCTGATCCGCGCGGGAGACGGCGCATGAGCACCCGGCAGCGGCGCTTCACGGTCAACGGCATCCCGCGCCAACTCATGGTCGCTGACGAACAGACACTGGCCGAGATGCTGCGCGAGCAGCTTGGCCTGACTGGCTGCAAGGTCGGCTGCGACCAGGCAGTCTGCGGCGCCTGCACCGTGCTGGTGGATGGCGTTCCCGTCACCGCCTGTTCCTGCTTCGCCGCCATCGTGGAAGGGTCCAGCATCGAGACCATCGAGGGCCTCAGCCCGCGCGGCCAGCTTGATCCGGTGCAACAGGCGTTCGCCGAGACCGGAGCGGTGCAGTGCGGCTTCTGCACCGCCGGCATGATCATGTCGGTTCATGCCCTGCTGCGCCGAGACCGCAACCCCGATGACGCCACCATCAGCCATTGGCTGGAGGCGCATGTCTGCCGCTGCACCGGCTACGCCGCGATCCTCGACGCCGTCCGCATCGCGGCCAGGCGCCTGCGGCAGGAGGCAGCCTGATGGACGGCCTGTTCCCCATAGTTCCGCCCGCCATGCGCGACCGCGTGTCCGGCAGTGTCGCCTACAGCTTCGACATAGCCTTG
>CAXTXZ010000056.1:0-12200 GCA_964248015.1 uncultured Rhodopila sp.
ACGTCCATTTCACCGGCCAGCCCAGCCGCCGCGCCGCCCAGGCGACCAGGGCGAATTCCGGATAGGAGCTGTTGCGCGTGCCGAAATTGCCGCCAACGTCGCCAGCCACCACTCTCACCTGCTCCGCTGGCACATTAAGCATGTGGGCAAGGTCCAGCTTCGGCCGCACGACCCCGCCGCCACCGGCGTAAAGGGTGATCTTGCCGGTCGTGGCATCATGGGCGGCGAGGGCGGCGCGCGCCTCCATCGGCACGCCGGTCACGCGCGGCACCAGCGTTTCCAGTTTCATGACATGGGCGGCGCTGGCGAACGCGGCCTCGGTGGCGCCGGCATCGCCAACCTGCGCGTCCAGCGCGACATTCGACGCCATCCCTTGCCACAGGCGCGGCGCACCGGGCTGGGCCGCCGCACGGCCATCGGTGACGGCGGGCAGTTCGTCATAATCGATGCCGATCAGGTCGGCGGCGTCTTTCGCGGCGGCCAGGGTTTCAGCCACGACGAGCGCCACGCCCTCGCCCACGAAGCGCACTTTGTCGCGCGCGAGCGGGTAATGCGGCGCGAGGAACGCGGGCGTGTCGCCTGACTGCGTCAGGGTGATGTCCGGCGGGCTGACCGAGTAAGGCGTGTGCGGCATCGGCCGCAGCCCGTCGGCGATGTAGTCCGCCCCCGTCAGCACCGCGAGCACGCCGGGACACGCGCGTGCCGCCGTGGTGTCGATACGGCGAATAACCGCATGCGCCCGCGTGCTGCGTGCCACGATGGCGAAGGCCTGCCCGGCAAGGCGCACATCGTCGCCATAGGCGCCGGCGCCGGTCAGCAGCCGCTGGTCCTCACGACGGCGCGGCGCCTGGCCGATCCCCGGCCCAGGCGGCGGCACTAGTGTCCTGCCCCCGAAGTTCGTCGCATCTTGCGGCGAACGCAGGGGATAAGCAGGCCACTGAAAACAAAGAGCTAGTGTCTTGGTTCAGGGGTTCGCCCACTATGGCGAACTTCTGAACCAGGACACTAGTACCCCATCAGGCTGGCATAGCGGTCGCGGCAGAACGCGGTGTCGCCGAAGCTGGCCTGGGCGACGCGGCTGCGCTTCATGAAGAAGCCGATCTCGTGCTCGTCTGTCATGCCGATGCCGCCATGCATCTGCACGCCCTCGTTGCTGCACAGGAAAAGCGTCTCGTTGGCCTTGCCCTTGGCCAGGCTGACCAGAGCCGCCGCGTCGTTGGCGGTGGCGTCCAAGGCAGACACGGCGGCGAGAACGGCGGAGCGGGTCATCTCGACCTCGCAGAACATCGTCGCGGCGCGGTGCTTCAGCGCCTGGAAACTGCCGATCGCGACGCCGAACTGCTTGCGGTCCTTCAGGTATTGCACGGTGCGCTCGAACGCCTCGCTGGCGCTGCCCAGCATCTCGGCCGACAGCGCGGCGCGGGCGCGGTCCAGCACGATGTCCAGGACGCCGGCCCCGCCATTGGCCGGCCCAAGCACGGCGTCGGGCGGCAGCGCGACGTTATCGAAGCGAACCAGCGCCGCGTTGCGGCTGTCCAGCATGTTGAGCCGCGTGCGGATGGCGTCATCGCCCGGAACCAGGAACAGGGTGATCCCGCGTTCCGTGCGCGCCGCGACGATCAGCGTGTCGGCGACATGCCCATCCAGCACGAACGTCTTCCGCCCGTTCAGCCGGTAGCCGGCGCCGTCGCGTTCCGCCGTCACGGCGATGCGGTCGGGCGCGTGGCGCGTGCCCTCCTCCAGCGCCAGGGCAAGGATGTGCTCCCCCGCTAGCAGCGGCGGCAGGTACTCCTCCTTCTGCTCCTCCGACCCCGCCAGCGAAAGCAAGGAAGCCCCCAGCAGCGCGGTGGACATCAGCGGCGAGGCGGTCAGCGTGCGCCCGGCGGCCTCCATCACCTGCGCCAGGCCGGTCATGCCGAAGGCGGAGCCGCCGTCGTCCTCCGGCACCAGGAACCCGGTCCAGCCAAGCTCCGCCATCTGCCGCCACAGGTCGCGGGAGAAACCGACCGGGTCGGCGTCGTCCCGCAGCTTGCGCAGCGCGGTGACCGGGCTGCGCTCGCGGAAGAAGTCCAGCGCGCTGTCCCGCACCATGCGGGCCTCTTCGGACAATATCAGGGCCATCGGCCTAATCCGGCAGGCCAAGCACGCGCTTGGCGATGATGTTCAACTGCACCTCGGACGTGCCGCCCTCGATCGTGTTGGCCTTCGAGCGCAGCCATTCGCGGGTGAAGCGCAGTTCGTCGGCGGTGAACCCCTCGCCGTCCCAGCCGAGGCCCTGAAAGCCCTCCGCCTCCAGCAGCATCTCGTAGCGGCGCTTGTTCAGTTCAGTGCCTTGCAGCTTGAACATGGCCGAAAGCGGGCCGGGGGGCGCGCCCGCTTCGGCTTCCTCGGCGGCCCTGCGCCGGGTGAGCTGGAACGCGTGCGCGTCCATCGCGAAGGCGGCGACGCGGTTGCGCAGCACCGGATCGGCGATGCGGCCCTCGATCTCCCCGGCGAACTGCTTGGCCACGGCCTCCACCGGGATTTCGAACTTCGCCGCGGCGCGCGAGCCGATGCCGCCGATGCCCTTGCGCTCGTGCTCCAGCAGGCGCTTGGCGATGGCCCAGCCCTTGTTCAGCGGCCCCACCAGGTTGCCCGCCGGAACGCGGACGTTCTCGATGAACGTTTCGCAGAACACCGAGGCGCCGGAGATCAGCCGGATCGGCCGGGGACGCACGCCGGGATCGGCCATGTCGATCAGCAGGAAGCTGATGCCCTCGTGCTTCCTCGCCGCCGGATCGGTGCGGACCAGGCAGAAGATCCAGTCCGACACATGCGCGTTCGAGGTCCAGATCTTGTGCCCGTTCACCAGGAAATGCTCGCCCTGCAGGACGGCGCGGGTGCGCAGGCTGGCAAGGTCCGATCCGGCCTCGGGCTCCGAGTAGCCCTGGCACCAGCGGATTTCGCCGCGCACGATGGGCGGGATGTGGGTCTGGCGCTGTTCCTCGGTGCCGTACTCCAGCAGCACAGGCCCCAGCATCGACAGCCCCATGCCGCGCAACGGCGCTCGGCAGCCCAGCTCCTGCATCTCTTCTTCAAGCACGAGCGCTTCGTCGCCTGACAGGCCGCCGCCGCCGTAGCGCTTTGGCCAGGTCGGGGCGGTCCAGCCCTGCGCCGCCATGCGATCAAGCCACAGCTTCTGCTCGGGGCGGACGTATTCGGCGCGCTTGCCGCCGGCGACCTGCTCGTTCTCCGGCATGCGGGTACGCATGGCGGGAGGGCAGTTCTCTTCAAGCCAGGCACGCGCGTGGGCGCGAAAATCAGACATGGGCGGTTCCTTGGAGTTCCCTGGTGGTTAAGTGACCATCATCCTTCGGAGGCGGCAAGGGGTCGAGGTGGCCCTTGTCTAAGCAACGATTTCTGTCCGCCGGCGGGCCTCGCCCCATAGGTTCCGTAGTGAACCTGACGCAAACGGTGGCCGGCACTACGCGGCGCGGCTGCCGTAGACATCAGCCACGTCCAGCACAATGCCGGGCGGATCAAGCCTGATCGTGCCGACATTAACGGTCCGGGAAACAATCTCATTGCCGGACCGGCAGTGATGAATGATTTCCTGGCGGCGCAAACGCACGATCAAACAGTGCTGGATCGACGCGACCCTGAAATAGTCAGCCAACTTGTCGCTGGTGTCGATCGATTGCGGGGAGGGCGACAACACCTCGACCACAACCACCGGGTTGGCGGCAGCCGTGGCATCAGGGCGCAAAGGCGGCCCGCAATTGACCGTCGCATCAGGTTCATAATCGGTGTCCTCGTCGACTTCTATCGTCACGCCGTCGGCCAGGGCCTCGCAATCCAGGCCACCCTCGCGTATCGCGCGATCCAGCGCCGCCCAGACACGGCTCTTGATCCGGACGTGCTGAACACGC
Source organism: uncultured Rhodopila sp. (assembly GCA_964248015.1). Classification (GTDB taxonomy): domain Bacteria; phylum Pseudomonadota; class Alphaproteobacteria; order Acetobacterales; family Acetobacteraceae; genus Rhodopila. The sequence continues at coordinate 3,909 of CAXTXZ010000056.1, forward strand.
TCGGGCGACATGGCCACAGGCTCGCCGCCGACCCGCTCAAAACGGCCCGGCTGGTTTTCAGCCCAGCGATGGTATTCTTCTCGGGTCAGACGTAGTGGCATATGTGACCTTCTGCCGGACGAGGCTCACCATGGCGGGAGTCAAGGAGGCAGCTAACTCTCCACCCCTGGGCCTGGGAATTGGGGCATCTTCTAGGCCATTGCCAGGCTGGCTGCACAGCCCGGCAATGGCCTGGCTCATTGTTTCAGCGAGCAACTTTACCAGCCAGACTGTTCCAATCAGGCTGATGTTGCCCTAGATCGCGCCCTCAGCCCGCAACGCCGCCACGGCCTGCCCGTTCAGGCCCAGCCATTCCTCCAGCACCGCGTCCGTATGCTCCCCCAGCACCGGCGATGACGTCAGCGCCGGCGGCTTGCCATCCACGCGCACGGGCCAGCCGGGCATCTTGAAGTCGCGATGCACCGGGTGGCGCATCACCTGCATGATGCCGCGCGCCTCGAAACTGGGATCGCCTTGCAGTTCCATGGTGTCGAGCACCGCCCCGGCGGGAATCCCCGCCTCGCCCACCGCGCGCATGGCCTCGTGCTTGGTCCTGCCGCGGGTCCAGGCGCTGATGATGCCGTCTACCTCCTGTTCCCGGTCCAGGCGGTTGGCCGGGGTTGCGTAGCGCGCATCGCCGAGCAGGTCCTCCCGCCCCATGAGCTTCAGCAGGCGGTCCCAGTGGTCGGGGTTGGCCCTGCTGGTCATGACATAGACGTAGTCGTTGACGCCACCCGGCGCGCACGGATACAGCCCCATCGGCGCGTTGCGGACGCCCGGCACCTTGCTGCCGCCGCGTTCCGCCGGTTGGCCGGTGCGGCCCTGGGTGGCGAAGTTGATCCGCATGTAGTGCAGGATCGCGTCCTGCATCGCGACTTGCAGGCGGTGCCCCTGCCCGGTGTCCCGTCTCTTATATAAGGCGCCGAGGATGGTGATCGCCATGACCATGCCGGTTCCGGTGTCGCCCAGGGAAATACCGGGCCGGGTTGGCGGCCCTTCCGGATCGCCCGTCACGCTGAACGTCCCGCCGCAGGCCTGGGCGATCATGTCGAAGGCGAGGTTCTTCTCGTAGGGGCTGCCCTCGCCGAAGCCCTTGATCTGCGCGTAGATGATGGCGGGGTTGAGGTCGCGCACCGCGTCATAGCCCAGGCCGAGCCGCTCGATCGCGCCGGGGGCGAAGTTCTCGATGACGACATCGGCGTGGCGCAGCATGTCCTTGACCACCGCCAGTCCGGCCGGCGACTTCAGGTTCACCGTCATCGACCGCTTGTTGGCGTTGAACACATGGAAGTAGTACGGGTCGTCATCCGGCTCCCCCGGCCGCAGCCGGCGGCCCGGATCGCCCATCCTGGGGTTTTCAATCTTCACCACGTCCGCGCCCAGCCAGGCGAGCGCCGCGGTGCAGGAGGGGCCGGCCTCGAACTGAGTCAGGTCAACGATCTTGACCCCGGACAGGAAGGGGACGGAGGCAACGGCATCGGAGAACATGGCATTTCCCTGCGGTCTTCACGGATGGAGCTTGCCACAGGCCCGCGCGCCTAACCAGCGCCGGCACAGGCCTCGAACGCCCGAACGTAGTTGCCGCCGAGGATCTTTCCCGCGACGGCGGAAGTGAAGCCCGCCCGCGGCAAAGCCTCGGCCAGGGCCGGCAGTTGGTCGTACTCCGCGAACACGCTGGGTCCCACCAGCCCGACCATGTCGCTGCCCAGCCCCACATGGTCGATGCCAACCGCGTCGGCCAGGCGGGCCATGCCGGCGGCAAGCGCGTCCAGGGCAGGGAACTCCGACTCCGGTGGCCAGACGCCGATCACGCCGCCGGTCCGCGCCACCAGTTGCGCATGCTCCGCAGTGATCCGGCGGCTGAACCGGGACGGGTTCCTTGCCAGCGAGGTGTGCGACAGGACCAGGGGCTTCGTCGTCACCGACGCGGCGCGCTTCACCAGGTCAACCGCGGTCTCCAAATCATTCCACCGCACTTCCACGTCTTTGTTTTCCAAGGACATTATCCAAAGGTGAATGGTTTTCGGAAGGCGAACCGCCTTGCCAGGGCCGATCAGGGCGATTTTGACGCGCGCAGGATTCAGGGAACCGCCATTTCAGCACGGGCGAGGCGCCAACGGGGCGATGCAGGCATGCAGTCATCATCTAGCGACACGTCCAAGCCGGGAGGGTTTGGCGGGCATTGTGCCCGGTTGCCAAGGCGACGTTATGCTATGGCATACATGACAAAAATATCACGTTCTTGTAATTCGAACCGTGTCAGCATGGTTATGATGGCAGAACGCAAAAATGATTTAGGTCTAGCATGATTGGGACAAATGTGGCATTATCCTCGCGGAAAGTTTCTTTGCGTCGAACGATTTAATCCCATAGAGCCACGATCCTTATCAGCCATCAACGAGGGGTGATGACTATGCCTGCTGCGCGACCAATTCTGATCGTTGAGGATGACCACGCCTTGCGGCAGGCCCTGGTGGAGCAAGTGTCCGAAGATGGCGCCTATCAGTCCTTCGAGGCCGCCACGTTGCGCGAGGCCGCGCAATACCTGGGGGCCGCCGACGCGCGGTTCGACTCCATCATCCTCGACGTGAACATGCCGGACGGCGATGGCCGCGACTTCTGCGTGCAGATGCGTCGTCAAGGCCATCGCATGCCAATCATCATGCTGACCGGCGCCACCGGTGAGGACGATATCGTCCTCGGCCTCAATTCCGGCGCCAATGATTACATTGCCAAACCGTTCCGCACCAGCGAATTGATGGCGCGCCTGCAGGCGCAGCTGCGGGCTTTCGACACCAGCGAGGACGCCGTCTTCACCATTGGGCCCTACACCTTCCGGCCATCGGCGAAATTGCTCCTCACCAACGACAAGAAGCAGCGCATCCGCTTGACCACAAAGGAAGTGGCGATCCTCAAGTTCCTGTATCGCACGGGCAGCGAAGTGGTGTCCCGCCAGGTGCTGTTGAACGAGGTGTGGGGCTACAATGCCGGCGTGACAACGCACACGCTTGAAACCCATATTTACCGGCTGCGGCAAAAAATAGAAAACGATCCCAATAATTGCCGCCTGTTGCTGACGGCGCCTGGTGGCTATCGCCTCAATGCAACTCCCGCGGACGAAGCGGTCGCCGCGAGCAACGGCGCGCAGAATTGGTAAGACTTGTGCGAATATTGTGGCACGCGTAGAAGCTTTCGCTAACCTGTTGCGGCATAATGGATGAAAGCTGCTTTGCATTAAAATAGTGCAAGGTGGCAAAGTTCCTCGCGCTCCGTCGCCGCGTTATCCAGAATTCAATCTGTCGGGTGTGGCGCGATGAGCGGCTTGAACCGCTGCTCGCTCACGACATGAGCCTAAGGCTCTTCATGGTCCCCCGGATCATGGCGGCGGAAGCGGTTGCATGCCTTCAGGGGCGTCGGCTGGCTGTGGCGCCGGTTGCATAAACTTCGCAACCGCCGTCCCATGGCCATCCTTGCTCCCCAACCGGACTTTCCCATGGCCCCTCCCGTCGATGCCGTCACCAGCGATCCCACCGTCCCGGAGGCAACCGGCGTCGTCATCATCGGCGGCGGCATGATCGGGGTCTGCACGGCCTTCTTCCTGGCGCAAAAAGGCGTGCCCGTCGTGCTGTGCGAAAAAGGCGAGATCGCCGGCGAGCAATCCAGCCGCAACTGGGGTTGGTGCCGCACGATGGGACGCGACCCGCGCGAGCTGCCGCTGGCCATCGAGGCGTTGCGCCTTTGGCCCGAGATGAACGCCCTGGTGGGCGGGGAAACCGGTTTCCGGCGCAGTGGCATCGTTTACCTCTGCCGCGCGCAGGACGATCTCGCGAAGCGGCAGGCCTGGGTGGAGCAAGTCGGCAGGCCATGCCAACGCGACACCCGCCTGCTGGCACGCGACCAGATGGACGAGGTGTTGCCCGGCCTGGCGGGGCACTGGGCAGGCGCGCTCCACGCGCCGACGGATGGCAGGGCCGAACCCGCGCACGCCGCGCCGGCGATCGCCGAGGGCGCGCGCCGGTCAGGCGCCGTGATCCTGACCCGGTGCGCCGTGCGGGGCGTCGAAACCACCGCCGGCAAGGTCACCGCCGTCATCACCGAGCGCGGCACGATTGGCTGCCAATCCGCCATCCTCGCCGGCGGCGTCTGGTCAAGCCTGTTCTGCCGTCCACTCGGCTTGCGCCTGCCGCAGCTCAAGGTGCTGTCGTCGGTGATGCGCACCGAACCCCTGTCCGGCGGGCCGGAGGCATCCGCCAGCGGCTTCGGCTTCGGCCTGCGCAAGCGCCTGGACGGCGGCTACACGGTGGCAAGCTGGAGCGGCAACGTCGCCGACATCGTCCCCGACTCCTTCCGCTATTTCCGCGACTACCTGCCGGCCTTGCGCCTGCGGCGCGGCGACCTTCGCCTGCGCCTGGGCAGTCGTTTCATCACCGAACTGAAACAGCCCACCCGCTGGAAGCTCGATGCCCCATCGCCGTTCGAGGCCGTCCGCACGCTGGACCCGCCGGCGCACGAGCCCATACTGCGCCAGGCACGCACGCACTTGACAGAAGCCTTCCCGGTCTTCCGCGGGATGCGCGTGGCCGGACGCTGGGGCGGCATGATCGACGTGACGCCGGACGGCCTTCCGGTGATCTCCGCCGTCGATGCGCTGCCAGGGTTCTTCCTGGCGACCGGTTTCACCGGGCATGGCTTCGGCATAGGCCCGGGCGCCGGCCGGCTGATGGCGGAGCTGGTCACCGGCGAAACGCCCGTAGTCGATCCGGCGCCCTTCCGCTACAGTCGGTTCACGGATGGGACACGGCCCACGCCGTCACCGCTCGCCTAGGGATCAACCGCGATGGCCATGAACTTCCCCACGATGCGCCTGCGCCGCCTGCGCTCCAGCCAGGTGATGCGGGATCTGCTGCAGGAGCACGCGCTGTCGCTGAACGACCTGATCTACCCGATCTTCGTGGAGGAGGAACTCGACGATTTCGCCCCCGTCGATTCAATGCCTGGCATCTTTCGCATCCCCGAGCGCAAGCTGGACGCCGCGGTGAGGGAAATCGCCGCCGCCGGGATCAGGGCGGTCATGACGTTCGGCGTCAGCCACCACAAGGACGAGATCGGCAGCGACGCCTGGAACCGGGACGGCCTGCTGGCGCGGATGACCAAGCGGGCCAAGGACGCCGCGCCGGGGCTGATGCTGATCTCCGACACGTGCTTCTGCGAGTACACCTCGCACGGGCACTGCGGCGTCATCCACGGCAACGACGTGCACAACGACCACACGATCGAGAACCTGGGCAGGCAGGCCGTCATCGCCGCCGAGGCCGGGGCCGACATGATCGCGCCCTCGTCAATGATGGACGGCCAGGTGACCGCCATCCGGACCGCCCTGGACGGCAACGGCTACGGCAACATCCCGATCATGGCGTATTCATCGAAGTTCGCCTCGGCGTATTACGGCCCGTTCCGCGCCGCCGCCGGCTGCGACCTGGAAGGCGACCGCAAGGCCTATCAGATGAACCCGATGAACGGCCGCGAGGCCCTGCGGGAATCCGACGCCGACGAGGCCGAGGGCGCCGACATGCTGATGGTCAAGCCCGCCCTGCCCTACCTGGACGTGCTGACGCAGATCCGCCAGCGCAGCCTGCTGCCTTTGGCCGCGTACCAGGTCAGCGGCGAGTACGCGATGATCAAGTTCGCCGCCGCGGCCGGCGCCGTGGACGAGCACCGCGTGGTGCGCGAGACGCTGGGCGCGATCAAGCGCGCGGGCGCTGACCTGATCCTGACGTATTTCGCCATGGACATCGCGCGCCAAGGCCTCTGAGCATGACCCCGATCAACTATGGCGATGCCGCTCGCCTGGGGGTCATGGTCCCGTCCGGCAACAGCGTGGCGGAAATCGAGCTTCGCGCCATGCTGCCGGCGGACGTGGGAATGCTGGCCACGCGGCTTCCCCTCCGTGGCAGTTCCGAAGCCGAACTGCTGGCGATGCTGACGGACCTCGAAAAGGCGGCGACGCTGCTGGGCCACGCGGACCCTGACGCGATCGCATTCCACTGCACCGCGGTCTCGACCTTCGCGCCGCATCTGGCCGGACAGATCCGCGACCGCATCACCCAGGCGACAGGACGTCCGGCCCTTGCCACCGCTGACGCGATCCTGGCCGCGTTGAGCGCATTGCGCGCGACGCGGGTCTTGTTGGTGACGCCGTACGTCGAGCCGGTGCACAGGCGGGAAGTGGGCTATCTGCGCGACAACGGCATTAAGGTGGTCGGCGGCAGCTTCCTGGGCATTGACACGAATCTGGCCATGGCCCGCGTCCCTCCCGCCACGATCGCGACGCAAGCCAGGACGGCCGCGCAAGGCGCGGATGCGGATGCGTGCTTCATAAGTTGCACCGCGATCCGTTCCGCCGGACTGATTGCCGATCTGGAGCTGGCCCTCGGAATGCCGGTGATCACGAGCAACCAGGTGATGGCGTGGCATGCCCTGACCTACTTGGCCTCCAGACAGAAGGTGTCCGGCTTTGGACAGCTCTTTGAGCAAGGCGGCTTGCGAACCCGCCATCCATGACCGACCCAGGGGACGGGCCGCGCCGTCGGCAGGCGCGGCTTCCATCCATGATATCAGGCGCTACGACCGCAAGGTCGATTCACGGGTTCCGGTGACCACGGTTGCGCCACCAGGCAACGTTCCCACCGGCTTGGCGTCATGCTCCGCCGACACGTCATCGGGCTCGGCCATGTTCTTCTTGAACGACTTGATGCCTTTCGCGAAGTCGCCCATCAAGCCACTGATCTTGTTGCCGCCGCCAAACAGCACCAGGATAACCGCCAGCACGATCAGCCAGTGCCAGATGCTCAAACTACCCATAAGTCTTCCGCTCCCACAAAGCGTTGAAGGTTTGGCCAAGCTGGCCGAACCGTTAGGCAAACCGGCCGGCGCCTGATCCAGGACACTTGTTTCGCACTGCTGGACATGGCGCGAACGACTGGCCGATGCAAGCACCTTACGCCAATCCTGGCCTTTTGGGAACGCGGCGCCCAACCACTTCCAGTGGATGGGATGCATCCAGGAATGACAACTCCGAGCGCCGCCGCGTCACGCCGCGGGCCGCTTCGTTTTCCACGCCTCAGGCGTCCCTGCGCCATTGCCAACAGCCCGCCTTGACGCACATAAAGCCCATGATGATGCGACGCCCCTCACGCCCCCGGGCCTACGCACCCGACCCGGCTGCCCCACCGGATCGGCTGTGCGATGTCGCCGGCTGTCATGGGGCCGGCGAGTATCGTGCCCCAAAATCCCGCGCCCACCTGAATGACTACCACTGGTTCTGCCTGGAGCATGTGCGGGCCTACAACGCCGGTTGGGATTACTACAAAGGCATGTCCCCCGCCGAGGTTGAGGCGCAACTTCGCGCCGACACCTCCTGGCAGCGTCCAACCTGGCCGATCGGCAGCTTGGGTCACGCGGCCTGGGACGAGGACGTGCTGAAAGACCCGCTGCACGTCCTTGCCGCCGCGCGCATGAAGGGCTCAAAACCGGTCAATCCGCGGCAACCGCCCACGGAATTGAAGGAACCTCTCGCCACGCTCGGCCTGTCCTGGCCAACCACGCTGGATGCGGTTAAATCGCGCTACAAGGAACTTGCCAAGCGCCATCACCCCGACGCCAACGGCGGCAGCCGTGACGCCGAGGAACGCCTGAAGACCATCAACCTTGCCTATGCGGCCGTGCGGACACGCCTTGGCGCCGAGCCTCGGGTCGCCGCCACCGGATAGTGTGCATGGGTTGCCCTTGCGCCGTGCGCTGCCAAGGGTAGACTTTCCATGAATTGCATCAGGAAACGCTGGACTATGAACACGGCTGTCGATATCGCCCCGTCCCCGCCCACCTCCACGATCAACGTGCCGGACAGCAAAGTGTCGGCGCGGGAGGCATTTGGTCTGGACATAGACATGGACGTGCCTGCGTTCTCCGTGCGGACCGAGCATGTTCCCGACATCGACACGGCATACAAGTTCGATCGTGAAACCACTTTGGCGATCCTTGCCGGCTTTTCCTTCAACCGGCGGGTGATGATCCAGGGCTATCACGGCACCGGCAAATCGACGCACATCGAACAAGTCGCCGCGCGGCTGAACTGGCCTTGCATCCGCGTCAACCTGGACAGCCACATCAGCCGCATCGACCTGATCGGCAAGGACGCGATCGTCCTGAAGGACGGCAAGCAGATCACCGAGTTCCGCGAGGGCATCCTGCCGT
>CAXTXZ010000057.1:0-12115 GCA_964248015.1 uncultured Rhodopila sp.
GCTCGCGGCGCAACGTGCCCGCAACATCAGTCGCGGGGAAGAACTCACGATCGATCGCGATAATGACAAGAACCCTGTTGTCGCCTTGCGGGAAATTGCTGACGAAACGATTGAGCTGCCGAGGATCGAGCAGGATCTCATCAAATCGCTGTCCCGCGCGCCGGAACCTGAGCCTGCGGACGAGGAGGTGCTCGACCTGATCCCGACCGACCAGAACATTTTCGGCCTTCAGGACGTCGCTGCCGACGAGGAGGCTGCCGGCTTGCCCACGGAAGCCGATGAAACGCTGTCGCCGGAAGATCTCGAGGCAGCCATTGAGGCTGAACTCGGCGGCCGGTCCGCACGGTAGAGCCATATGAATGCCGGCGGCTTCGGCGGCGACATGAACCGGTCCATGCCGAGCGCAGCTCGAAGCATGGTTGGGAATGCGCCGTCAGGCGGCTCGGCATCAGGCGATCTGGCCGAACTCCATGGACCGGCGGGGCCAGGCCTGATCCCGCAGTTCGAACTGACGCGCAAGATCCACGATTACGACCCTAAAGCTGATACCGGGCTCATAGACGCCGCTTACCAGTTGGCCATTCAGGCGCATAGCACGCAGCGTCGCGACAACGGCGATCCCTACATCACCCATCCTGTTGCCGTGGCTGGCATCCTGGCTGGTTATCGTCTGGACGTAGCCTCCATCGCCACCGCCCTGCTGCACGATGTCATCGAGGACACGGCCTACAAGCTTCCCGCGATCGAAGCCCGGTTCGGCAAGGAAATCGCCGGCCTCGTCGACGGCGTGACGAAGCTGACCAGGTTGGAACTGCAATCCGACCGAACCAAGCAAGCCGAGAATTTCCGTAAGCTGGTTCTGGCCATGAGCCGCGACATACGCGTGTTGCTGGTCAAGCTTGCCGACCGGTTGCACAACATGCGGACGCTGCACTTTGTCCGTGAACCGGATCGCCGCAAGCGCATCGCCAGGGAAACCATGGAGATCTATGCGCCGCTCGCCGAGAGGATCGGCATGGACGCGGTGAAGACGGAGTTGCAGACGCTGGCGTTCACCCAGCTTGAGCCGGAGGCTTACGCCACGATCCAGGCCCGTCTCAACTTCCTCCGCGGGCAGGGCGCTGACGTGATCGACGACGTGCGCCGTGAGTTGATCCAGGTCTGCAAGCAAGGCGGCGTCAACGTCCTGGCGGTGACCGGCCGTGAAAAATCGCCCTATTCCATTTGGGAAAAGATGCACCGGCGCAATGTTGCGTTCGAGCAGCTTTCCGACATCATGGCATTCCGCGTCGAGGTGGAGACAAAAGCGGATTGCTACGCGGCGTTGGGCGCGGTGCATTCGGCGTATCCGGTGATCGCCGGTCGGTTCAAGGACTACATCTCGACGCCGAAATCGAACGGCTACCAGTCCCTGCACACCGGCGTCACGCTTCGCCATCCACACAACCAGAAGATCGAGGTGCAGATCCGCACGGCCGAAATGAACGACGTGGCGGAAAACGGCGTGGCCTCGCACTGGGTTTACAAAGCGCCTGACAAGAAGGTTGATGGCACCGACGTGCAGCGCTTCCGCTGGGTGCAGGACCTGCTGGAGATCCTGGATGATTCGGCGGCTCCCGATGAGTTCCTGGAAAACACCAAGCTGGAGCTTTACGCCGATCAGGTGTTCTGCTTCACGCCGAAGGGGCAACTGATCCAGTTGCCGCGTGGGGCAACGCCGGTCGATTTCGCCTATGCCGTGCACAGCCAGGTGGGCGACACCTGCGTCGGCGCGAAGATCAACGGCCGGCTCATGCCCCTGCGTCACCATCTGGAGAATGGCGACCAGGTCGAGGTGATGACCGCGCGCGGCGGCACCCCATCCCCTCAGTGGGAACGGTTTGTCGTCACCGGCAAGGCGCGCGCCCGCATCCGCCGCTTCATCCACCAGGAACAGCGTCAGCAGAATCGTGATGCCGGCCGAGCGGAGCTGACCAAGGCCTTTCGCCAGGCGGGTGTCGATGGCTCGGAAAAAGCATTGGAGCCGGCGCTGAAGGCGTTGAAGATCGCTTCGCCTGACGATCTGTATGTCGCGATTGGCAACGGCAACCTGGTCGCCAAGGATATTGTTCACGCGGCCTATCCGGAACTGCGGCAGGCGCCTCGGGCGCCACGGATGATGCCGTCGATGCTGCCCCGAGGCCGTCCCCTGGCTCGGCATGACCATGACATGCCCGTCACCGGCTTGGTTCCCGGCATGGCGTTCGCCTTCGCTGGCTGCTGTCACCCCGTGCCGGGTGACGAGATCGTCGGCATCGTCACCACCGGAAAGGGCGTCACCATTCACGGGCGCGAATGCCAGACGCTGACCGGCTTCGCCGCGACGCCGGAACGGTTCATCGACGTTGACTGGAATTACAACGCGGTTGGGAAAGCCGGCAGCAACGGCAAAGGCAGCGGCCAGACGGCCCGGATCAGCGTGATCGCCAGCAACGAGCAGAATGTTCTCGCCGACCTGACCAATTCCATGGCCAAGCAGGAAGGCGCCATCGTCAACCTGAAGATCGTCAACCGGCAGCAGGACTTCATGGAGGTTCTGGTCGATGTCGAGGTGCGCGATGTCGCGCATTTGTCGAAAGTCATTGTCGGCCTGCGCGGGATGAACGCCGTCAAGGGCGTGGAGCGGGCAACCGGCGCATGACGAGGCGAATGGCGGGCCAATGATCCTGGGATTAGGCTCGGACATCTGCGACATACGCCGGATAGAGGCAGCCATCGGGCGTCACGGCGCGCGATTCCTGGAGCGCGTCTTCACCGAAACCGAGCGTGCGAAAGCCATGCGCCGGACGGAAAAGATCCAAGCCGCCACATTCGCCAAGCGTTTCGCCGCCAAGGAAGCGGCGGCCAAGGCGCTGGGCACCGGGTTCAGGCGTGGCGTCTTCTTTTCCGATTTGGGAGTCGTTAACTTGCCAAGTGGCCAGCCGACCCTGCAAATGACCGGAGGCTCGGCGGAGCGGCTGAAGGCGATCACGCCAGCGGGAATGATCGCCCAGGTGAACCTCACGATGACCGATGAGTATCCCTATGCCTATGCGCAGGTTATCATCTCCGCAGTTCCTGCGGCCTGACTCGATTCCTTGACAGCGCGGAAGGGCAGGGGCTTGATCCGCCCGCTTTTCGCGGCCCTGTCCGCCACACGATCATTTGAAAGTCCGTTGCCCCCATGGCGACCAGCAAGGCCAAATCCAGACCGCAGTCCAGCGCCTGGGTCGAGAACTTCAAGACGATCGTCTATGCCGGCCTGATCGCCGTCGGCGTCAGGACCGTTGCCTTCGAGCCGTTCAACATTCCTTCCGGCAGCATGATTCCAACCTTGCTGGTGGGCGACTACCTGTTCGTTTCAAAGTTCAGCTATGGCTACTCCAATTTCTCGCTGCCGTTTTCGCCGCCGCTTTTTTCCGGCCGCATTTTCGGGTCGCTGCCCAAGCGTGGCGATGTCGCGGTGTTCAAGTATCCTCGGGACACGTCGCTAGACTACATCAAGCGGATTGTCGGCTTGCCGGGCGACCGCATCCAGGTTCGAAAGGGGCAATTGTATATTAACGGCGCCCTGTGTCCCCGCGTGCCAGAGGGCAGCTATCCCCCTGAGGGCAAAGAAATTGAACTATACCAGGAAACGTTGCCGAACGGGGTTAAGCATGAAATTCTCAAGCGGCCCGACCTCGACAATGATTGGGCGAACAACACGCAGGAGTACGTGGTGCCGCCCGGGCACGTCTTCGCCATGGGTGACAACAGGGACAACAGCGCCGACAGCCGCTTCATGGATCAGGTTGGCTTTGTTCCCATCGAGAACCTGGTCGGGCGCGCCGAGGTTTTGTTCTTCTCGTTTGACGCCGAATACCCATGGTGGGAATTCTGGCAATGGCCCTTCGAAATACGCTGGAGCCGGCTGCTGCATCCCGTGCGCTGAATGAGTGAGTTTCATGAGGCCGTGCTGGGTCATGCCTTCAAACGGCCCGCGCTTCTGCGGGAGGCATTGACCCACCGCTCCGCCGCCCATGGGCGGGGCCGGAAGCATGGTTCAAACGAACGGCTTGAGTTCATCGGCGACCGGGTGCTGGGCCTGGTGATGGCGGAGTGGCTGGCCGAGCGGTTCCCCGACGAGCAAGAAGGCGAACTCGGGCCGCGCCTGGCTTACCTGGTTTCGCAGCCTGTGCTGGCAGCCGTCGCGGAAACCATCGGCCTTGACGCCGTGCTGTCTGTTGCGCGTGGCGAGGCCAAGGCCGGCGTCACCAAACGGGCTACGGTTCTGGCCGATGCACTGGAAGCCGCCCTCGGAGCGCTTTACATGGACGGAGGCTTGGACGTCGCGCGGGACTTTATCCGCCGCGTCTGGAATGGCGCCATGATCGCGCAGGCGGACCCGCCCAAGGACGCCAAGACGGCCCTGCAACAATGGGCGCAGAAGCGTGGCTTGGCTCTGCCAAGCTATCATGTGACGGGCCGTTCCGGTCCTTCGCACGATCCTGAGTTCGATGTGGCCGTCACCGTTGGCGACCTGACCGCCAATGGCCGGGCCGGCAACAAGCGCGCGGCGGAGCAACTCGCCGCCGAAGCCTTGATGGAAAGGCTGCCGGCATGACCACGCGCTGCGGCTTCGTGGCCATTGTCGGCGCTCCGAACGCCGGCAAATCGACGTTGATGAACCGGCTGACGGGCGCGAAGCTCTCGATCGTCTCTCCCAAGGCGCAGACAACCCGTTTCCGCGTGCTGGGCATCCTGATGCATGGTCGGTCACAGGTGCTTCTGGTGGACACGCCGGGCATTTTCCGGCCCCGGCGCAAGCTGGACCGCGCGATGGTGGCGGCTGCCTGGACCGGCGCGGCCGATGCTGACCTCGCGATGCTGCTGGTTGACGCGCGATCCGGCCTGCACGACGATGTGCGGCAGATCGCGGAACGGCTTGGCTCGTCTGGCCGGCGCTGCTGGCTTGTCCTGAACAAGACCGACCTCGTGCCGCCGCCGGCGCTGCTACCCCTTATTGCGAGCCTGGGCAAGCTGGCAGCGTTTGAGGAAACGTTCATGGTCAGCGCCCAGACCGGCGACGGCGTTGACATGTTGGCCAATGCGTTGGCCGCCGTGGTGCCGGAGGGACCATACCTTTACCCGGAAGATGACCTGACCGACCTGCCCGACCGGCTGCTCGCGGCCGAGACGGTGCGTGAGCAAATCTTCATGCAAACGCATGAGGAAGTGCCCTATGGCGCCACGGTGGAAACTGAGTCCTACATGGAAAGGAAGGACGGGTCTGTTCGCATCGAGGTCACCATCTATGTTGCCCGTCCTGGCCACAAGGCGATATTGATTGGAGACAAAGGCAGCAAGATCAAAACTATAGGCGCGCGTGCGCGATCGGATCTGGCAGCTCTGCTGGACCGCCCGGTGCATCTGTTCCTGAACGTGAAGGAACGCAAGGGCTGGGATGAGGAGGGCGCCCGGCTGCGGGCGATCGGGTTGGAAGATCCGGGAAGATGAAAGCCCGCCGTTAACAAACCGGCAGCGCCAGGATTAGGGCAAGTCATGGAGTGGGATCTTCCGGCAATCGTGCTCGACGTTCGCCCTTATGGCGAAAGCGATGTGGTTGCCGCCGTCATGACCGCTGACCATGGCCTGCATCGAGGCCTGGTCCGTGGCGGCGCCTCGCGTGGCAGGGTGGCGGTCTGGCAAACCGGCAACCTGGCGCAGATCCGCTGGAAGGCCCGCCTGGCCGATCAACTCGGCAACTTCACGGGCGAACTGATCCATCCCGGCGCGGCGAACGCCATGCAGGAGGCAATGCCCCTGGCGATGCTGACCGCGATCTGCGCGGTTGCGGAAGCCGCGCTGCCGGAGCGGGAGCCGCATCCGGCTATCTTCGAGGGCCTGCTCGACCTGATACCGCGTTTGCCCATGGACGACAGTGTTCTGAGCCGCGTTATCGGCTGGGAATGTGTCGTCCTGGCCAGCCTGGGCTATGGGTTGAACCTGTCCTCCTGTGCCGTGACGGGCCAGGCCGAAGCGCTGGTCTATGTGTCGCCGCGGACGGCGCGGGCGGTGTCACGCGACGCGGCGGGCATATGGGCGTCCCGGCTGTTGCCGCTGCCGGGTTTTCTGCTGGGGAAGGGCGAACCGGACATGATGGCTTGGCGGGACGGGCTGCGCCTGACGGGACACTTCCTGGCACGTGACGTCTTCGGCAGTCACCACCGGCCTCTGCCCCTGGCCCGCCGCATGCTATATGACCGCGTTTCCACGCTGGTGGCAGCGCTTGAAAAGGATATGGAACAAACCAATGCCGGATGACCTGATCGGCAACGTGCAGGAAACGCACCTGAAGGACGCGCTGTCGGAGCGCTACCTGGCCTACGCGCTGTCCACGATCATGTCACGGTCGTTGCCGGACGTGCGCGACGGGCTGAAGCCCGTGCACCGGCGGCTGATCTACGCCATGCATCAACTGCGGCTGGACCCGGCCGCCGGCTTCAAGAAATGTGCCCGTGTCGTGGGCGACGTGATGGGCAAGTACCATCCGCATGGCGACGCCTCGATCTACGACGCCATGGTGCGCATGGCGCAGGAATTCGCCGCGCGCTATCCGCAGGTCGAAGGCCAGGGCAATTTCGGCAACATCGACGGCGATAACCCAGCCGCCATGCGCTACACCGAGGCTCGGCTGACCGAAGTCGCCCAGGCCATGCTGGCGGGCATTGATGAAGACGCTGTGGATTTCCGCCCGACCTATGACGGCGAGGAATCCGAACCCGTCGTCCTGCCGGGCGCGTTCCCGAACCTGCTGGCGAACGGCGCGGCCGGCATCGCGGTCGGCATGGCCACGTCGATCCCGCCGCACAACGTCGCCGAGATCTGCAACGCCGCCATCCACCTGATCCAGAACCCGTCCGCGGTCACCGCCGATCTGCTGCGGCACATGCCCGGCCCGGATTTTCCAACCGGCGGCGTGCTGGTCGAGGACCAGGCCGCCCTGTTGGCCGCCTATGAAACCGGACGCGGCGGCTTTCGCGTGCGGGCGAAGTGGGAGGTGGAGAAAGGCAAGAACGGCACCTGGCACATCGTCGTCACGGAAATCCCCTACCAGGTGCAGAAATCCAAGCTGATCGAGCAGGTCGCCCAGCTTCTGGAGGACAAGAAGCTTCCGCTGCTCAGCGATATCCGCGACGAGAGTTCCGACACCATACGGCTGGTCCTGGAGCCAAGGACGCGGGGCGTCGAGCCTGAAGTGCTGATGGAAACAGTGTTCCGCGCCACCGCCCTGGAATCCCGCTTCCCGTTGAACATGAACCTGCTCGACGCCACGCGCACGCCGCGGGTGATGGCGCTGCACGAGGTCCTGCGGGCCTGGCTCGATCATCGCCATGAAGTCCTAGTGCGGCGGTCCAACCATCGTCTAGCGGCGATTGACCGGCGGCTTGAGGTGCTCGACGGGTACCTGCTGGTCTACCTCAACCTCGATGAGGTGATCCGCATCATCCGCGAGGAGGAGCATCCGAAGCCCCGGCTGATCGAGCGTTTCACCCTGACGGATGTGCAGGCCGAGGCAATCCTGAACATGCGTCTGCGCAGCCTGCGGCGCCTGGAGGAGATGGAGATCCGCAAGGAGCACAAGTCTCTCAGCAAGGAGCGCAAGGAACTGCATGCGCTGCTCAAGGACGAGACCCTGCGCTGGGTCCGCATCACCGAGGAGATCGGCGCGACGCGGGCGAAGTTCGGCGCCGGCAAGCTCGGCAACCGGCGAACGGAGCTGGGCGTCGCGCCGGCGGTCGTGGATGTCAACTTCGACGCCTTGGTGGAGCGCGAGCCGATAACCGTCATCCTGTCCGAGAAAGGCTGGATACGGGCGGTCAAAGGCAGTGTCGCCGACCCAGGCGAATTGAAGTTCAAGGAGGGCGACAAGCTGAAGCTGCTGTTGCCCTGCCAGACGATCGACCGGCTCACCCTGCTTGCGACCAACGGCAAGGCCTTCACGCTGAAAGCCGGCGAACTGCCACGTGGACGGGGCGATGGCCAACCCGTGCGGCTTCTGGCGGAAATGGCGAACGAGGACGACGTCACGGCGCTGTTCCTGGCGGTGGAGGGGGCAAAGTATCTTATCGCCTCCAGCACGGGGCGGGGCTTCATCGTGCCGGGGTCGGAACTCGGCGCTGAGAAGCGCACCGGCAAGCAGGTGTTGACCCTAAAGCCGGGCGAGGAAGCGTTGCTGATCGTGCCGGCGGACGGCACCCATGTCGCGGTCCTCGGCGAAAACCGTCGCCTGCTGGTTTTTCCCCTGGACCAGTTGCCGGAACAGGGCCGGGGCGCGGGCGTGATCATGCAGCGTTACAAGGATGGCGGTCTGGCGGATGCGAAAGTGTTCCGTCTCGCGGATGGCCTGACGTGGCGGCTGGGCGACCGAACCAGGACGGAAACAGACCTGCGGCTTTGGCTGTGCGACCGCGGGACGCTTGGGCATCTGCCGCCGAATGGTTTCCCCAGGACAGCCAAGTTTGGCGCGTGATGACTGGGCGGGTTTACGGTGACATGTTTGCGTGGGTGGACAAAGCCAACGCGCGCCAAAGGATTCCGCAACGGTCGGCGTGAGCCCCAACTGGCAAGGGTGGCGTAACCGCCCTTGAGGGCTTTGCCAGATACGGTAGATAGGAACGCCGGATTGTTCCGGACAATCAGAGCCGCGGCAAGCGGATCAGGGAGAACGACCAGATGATGCCAACACGCCGCACCCTGCTTGGGGGCGCCGCCGGGCTTTCGCTAGCGCCCCGTTTGTCGCGAGCCCAGGGCCGCGCCAAGATCGTGATTGGCGTCTTGACGGATCTATCCGGCACCTACCGCGATAATACCGGCCCGACCTCCCTTGCTGCCACGCAGCTTGCTGTGAACGAAATGAAGGCGCATCTCGATTGCGACGTGGAGGTGATCAGCGCCGACCACCAGAACAAGCCGGATGTCGCGGCCTCCATTGCGCGGCAGTGGTTCGACAGCGGGGTGGATGTCGCCGCGGACGTCCCGACGTCATCAGTCGCGCTCGCGGTGGCGCAGATCGCCAGGGAAAAGGACAAGATAATGCTGAACGCATCAGCCACAGTCTCGTCCCTGACAGACGAGCAATGCAGTCCCAACACGATTGTCTGGAGTTTCGATACGTATGAGAATGCCCACTCGACCGGTGGATCGCTGGTGGCCCAGGGCTTCAAGTCCTGGTATTTCATCACCGCCAACTATGCCTTCGGCCAGTCGCTGGAAGACCTGACCACGGAGGTGGTGAAGCAGGGCGGCGGCGAGGTCAAGGGCGCGTCGCGCTACCCATTCCCGGACACCACGGATTTTTCCTCCTATCTGGCGCAGGCGCAGGCCAGCGGCGCCACTGTTGTAGCCTTTGCCAACGCCGGCCTGGACACGGAGAACTGCATCAAGCAGGCGTCCGAGTTCGGACTGAACACGACAATGAAGCTCGCGCCGCTGCTGATGTTCATCCAAAATCCCCATGCCCTGGGAACGCAGATCTGCGGCGGCCTGGAGACGACCGAGACATTCTACTGGGACCTGAATGACCGCACGCGTGCCTTCACCAAGCGGTTGCTGGCCATCACGAAAGAGAACAATTACCCGAATCAGGCTCACGCCAGTTCTTACGGATCGACGATCCATTACCTGAAGGCGGTCGCCGCCTTGGGTGGCGCGGCGGCCAAAAAGAGCGGGCGTGCCGCAATCAGCAAGATGAAGGCCTTGCCGACGGATGACGACGCGTTCGGCCCGGGCAGCGTGCGGGCGGATGGGCGAGGCGTGTTCCCGGCTTATCTCTTCGAGGTGAAGTCAGCAGCCGAAAGCAAAAGCGAGTGGGATTTATACAAGCTGATCCGCACGACTCCGACGGAAGCGGTGCTGCACCCGCTGAACGCCAAATGCAATTTTACGACGGCGTAAGCTTTGGATGGAGTCGGGATCGCTCAAACCTTGAGGCAATCCCGCGAAAGGCGGGAGCATGGGGCTCGACATTCGCCATCGCCTGAGCAAAGGCTTCAATGAGCCTGTCGCTGGCAAGGCATGTTTTGTTTGTTCAGCCCCGAAGCAACTCCGCCGCCTGCCGTGCCACGCCATATTTTTCAATCAACCTGTGCCCGAGCTGAACGGCTTCGTCAGGAGTCAGCCAGGACCAGTCGGCGCCACGGGACCGTAATGCGACCCAGACGGTTTCGCCATGAACATGTTCTTCAACTGCGAGAGGCGTGGGCTGTGACATGGGTTTGCCTTAATGAACAAGGATGGAATTGACGCGACTTCGGCATGATAAACTGCAAGCGTAGGTAATGTACGAACGGAACTCGCAATTTTGTGAATGCCGCTGCCTCATTTTTGCCTCATCGTATGCAACCGCCGCAACTAGAAATTTTGGTTCGTTGGTTTTTGCCGAGGCGCGTGCGGAAGACGGTTCCGATTGTGTGTTCTTGGCAACGCCGAGATCAGCATGCTGACAGCGTCAGAAGCCGAACATATGATCCAATGAAAATCCCCCCGCCTCATCCATCAACCCGTGATAACCAAACAAACGACAGGTCGCGTCACGCACCAGCACATACCCATCCGTCCCGGCGGCTGCCAATGACGCGGCATCAAACGTTTCATGCGGCCAGACGGTGCAGGAGCCAGAACAGGCTATGCTGATCGGCGCCTGGGCGATCAGCGCTCCGGTTCCGCCGAGTAGCTGCAACTGCGTCGATGATGCCGGATGCCATGGACCCGAGGCCGGATAGATCAGCACGGCGAAGCTGCGTCGGCCCTGATCGCCCAGTCTCAGGAACAGGCGGGTGGTCAGGCCGGGCGGCGGACCGGAGTAGGATTGCGGCTCGTCTCGGTATGTCATCGCTGTGTTGAAGATGTGGGCGCCGAAGCTCGATTCAGCGGCATGGCCGGACTGGCGGTCTTCGTAGCGAAACAAGGCGTGCAGCCAGCCGTCAGCCTGCCCGCCATCCCGGAAATCATAGGCCAGCTCGGCATGGCCCTGATCAACGTCGAAACCATCCATGTCGATCACGAGGTCATGCGACCGTGGCAGGCAGCCCAGGAAGGTCTCGCCGCGCCTGCGGCCGTCAGCGCCGAACACGTCCAGGCGGATTGGCAGGTTGGCCTGGCAGGTCGACATCGGCGTCGGTTGCAGCACCGTGCGGAATCGCTCCCGCGGCAGGATGGGGAATGGAAGGATGTAGCCGCGGCCCAACGCGGGCGGCAGCGTCGGAATACCAGGGTCAGGGCGCAGGTTGTCGCGTTCGACGTTCACATGCGCGATGCGCACCCGGTCGTTCTGTGTCACCTCGTAGCGTGGCCGCACCACATGGCGTCCGGTTCGCACCTCGAACTGGGCCGGCCACCGCACTCCCGGCAGCAGATCGGCGACATCCAGCGCAACGGTGGCGAACGGGCCAACGGCTTGGTGAAGCGCGATGGGAGCCTCGGCGCCCATGCGATCAAGGGCAACGGCGTCAGGGGGAATCGGCAAGGCATGGCTGTTCTGCAACCATAGAGTGACGGTTTCGTCCGGGCGAGGCGCGGGCAAGCCGGCGAACCGGTCGGACGGCCAGGCATTCGCGTCATGCGTGCAGGACAGGGAGGCGCCGTTATCCGACGCATACGTGTCCAGGGCGTATTTCACCACATCATGGCCAGCGACACCGATGGCGTGAATGAACAATTGCCCAGTGAACGCCGCCAATCCGAAGCGCTCGCGTATGGCCTTGCTCTCTATCGCGAAGCCGCCTGGGCCGGAGGGAAGCGATTGTTCCCATGTCGCCAGCACGGCTCCAGCAGTGTCGAACAGCCGCAGCCACAAGCGCACGTTCGCCGCGCCGTAGCTTGCCCAGTAGTTCGCGGACACCAGGCGCGTGGACAGCCCATCCGCATCCCGGAAGAACGCGAAGTTCGTCGCGAAATTCAGCTTGTCCAGGTAGCGGCCAGGGACGCTGAGCAGCGCATCCGGCAGCCGAGCAGCGTCAAGCGTGAAGAGCTTCGTGCCGGGTGGCAGCATGGAGGCGATGCGGGCGGAAATCCTTGAGGCGTCAAAGGCGGCAATCAGGACGCTGCGGGCACC
>CAXTXZ010000058.1:0-9623 GCA_964248015.1 uncultured Rhodopila sp.
CCGAGAAGCTGATCGAATACAAGACGTATATGCAGGCGGTGCCGTATTTCGACCGTCTCGATTACGTTTCGCCCATGTGCATGGAGCATTGCTATGCGCTGGCGGTCGAGAAATTGCTGGGCATCACCGTGCCCGACCGGGCGCAGTGGATCAGGGTTATGTTCGCCGAGATCACGCGCATCCTGAACCACCTGCTGAACGTGACGACCTATGCCCTGGATGTCGGGGCGATCACGCCAAGCCTCTGGGGCTTCGAGGAGCGCGAGAAGCTGATGGAGTTCTACGAGGCTGCCTCGGGCGCTCGGCTGCACTCCAACTACTTCCGGCCGGGCGGCGTGTCCCGCGACCTGCCGACCGGCCTGACCGACCGCATCGCCGCCTGGGCGGACACGTTCCCGAAGTTCGTGAACGAGCTTGAGGGCCTGCTGACCAGCAACCGTATCTGGAAGCAGCGCACTGTCGATATCGGCGTCGCCTCCCCTGAAATGGCGCTGGCCTGGGGATTTGCTGGTCCGCCGTTGCGCGCCTCTGGCGTGCCGTGGGACCTGCGCCGGTCGCAGCCGTACGACAAGTACGCCGAGGTCGAGTTCCAGATTCCCGTCGGCCGCAACGGCGATTGCTACGACCGTTACCTGGTGCGTCTGGCGGAGATGCGGGAAAGCGTCTCCATCATCAAGCAGGCGCTGGCGAAGCTGCCGGCAGGGCCGATCAAGGTGCAGGACCGGAAGTTTTCGCCTCCGAGCCGCGCCGACATGAAGCGGTCGATGGAAGCCCTGATCCACCACTTCAAGCTTTTCACCGAGGGCTATCACGTGCCTGCGGGCACGACCTACACGACCGTGGAAAGTCCTAAGGGTGAGTTCGGCGTCTACTTGATTGCCGATGGCACCAACCGACCTTACCGGTGCAAGATCAGGTCCACGGGGTTCGCCTTCCTGCAAGCGACCGATATCTTGGCGAAGCGCCACATGCTGGCCGATGTCAGTGCGATCGTTGGATCGATGGACGTCGTGTTCGGCGAGATTGACAGGTAGGCCGATGACACAAGCCATTGGGGAAGCCGTGAGCGGACCAGCGGCCCAGCCAGCCAGCTTCGCCTTCGACGAACAGAGCGAGGCGGAAATCGCCAGGGCTGTTTCGCGCTATCCGCCTGGGCGTCAGGCCAGCGCGGTGATTTCCGCCTTGTACGTCGCTCAGAACCAGATGAAGCGGCGGACCGGCAGCGCCTGGGTTCCAGTGAAAGCCATGGACGCGGTCGCTGCTCGCCTCGGGATGCCGCCCATCCGGGTCTACGAGGTTGCCACCTTCTACTTGATGTTCAACACAAGGCCGATCGGCACCCACCATTTGCAGGTCTGCACCACCACGCCATGCTGGCTGCGCGGCTCTGATGCGGTGACCGACGCCTGCCGCCAGGCGACCGGCATCAAGGGATGGGGCGAAACCAGCGAGGACGGCGCATTCACCATGAGCGAGGTCGAGTGCGTCGGCGCCTGCGTCAACGCGCCGGTGCTTCAGGTGGACGACGACTTCTACGAAGACATGGATGCCGAAAAGGTCACGGACCTGCTTGCGGCGCTGCGACGGGGCGAACGGCCGCCCCCTGGCTCCATGGCCGGCCGACAGACCTCCGCGCCCGAAGGCGGCCCAATGACATTGACGACTCTGGAGGGTTTGGATGCTGCAGGATAAGGACCGCATCTTCACCAATCTGTATGGACAGCATGATCCCTTCCTGAAAGGGGCGAAGGCGCGCGGCGATTGGGATGGCACGGCGGCAATCTTGGCGCGCGGGCGGGATGCGATCATTCAGGAGATGAAGGACTCCGGCCTGCGCGGGCGCGGCGGCGCTGGGTTCCCAACGGGCCTGAAATGGTCCTTCATGCCCAAGCAGTCGGAGCGCCCGTGCTACCTCGTGGTCAACGCCGACGAGTCCGAGCCTGGCACCTGCAAGGACCGCGACATCATCCGGCACGATCCGCATAAGCTTGTGGAAGGCTGCCTGATCGCTGGCTTCGCGATGGGGGCCACGGCCGCCTATATCTACATCCGTGGCGAATTTTACAACGAATCCGTGGCATTGCAGCATGCAATTGATGAGGCGTACGAAGCTGGCCTGATTGGCAAGGATGCCTGTGGCTCCGGCTACAATTACGACGTGTTCCTGCATCGCGGCGCGGGCGCCTATATCTGCGGCGAGGAAACCGCGCTGATCGAAAGCCTTGAGGGCAAGAAGGGCATGCCGCGGATGAAGCCGCCGTTCCCGGCCGGCGTCGGGCTGTACGGTTGCCCGTCCACGGTGAACAACGTGGAATCAATCGCCGTGGCGCCAACGATCTTGCGCCGTGGCGCCGCATGGTTCGCCGGCCTCGGCCGGCAGAACAACACAGGGCAGAAGATTTTCTGCATCTCCGGCCATGTCAACAAGCCCTGCAATGTCGAGGAAGAACTTGGCATCCCGCTGCGCGAACTGATCGACCGTTACGCCGGCGGCGTGCGTGGCGGCTGGGACAACCTGCTGGCCGTCATCCCCGGCGGCAGTTCCGTGCCGTTGATCCCGAAATCGGTGTGCGACGACATCCTGATGGACTTCGACAGCCTGCGTGCTGCCCGCAGCGGCCTTGGCACGGCCGCCGTCATCGTCATGGACAAATCGACCGACGTCATCAAGGCCATCGCCCGCCTGTCGAAATTCTACATGCACGAAAGCTGCGGCCAGTGCACGCCATGCCGTGAGGGCACCGGCTGGATGTGGCGGGTCATGACCCGCATGGTGGAAGGCCGCGCGGACCCGTCCGAAATCGACGTGCTGGAGCAGGTGACGCGACAGGTGGAGGGCCACACGATCTGCGCCCTGGGCGACGCCGCGGCATGGCCGATTCAGGGCCTGATCAGGCATTTCCGCCCCTTGATGGAAGAACGGATGGCGTCCTATAAGGCGTCCCGCAGCCCCAGGCCCTTGCCGATGGCCGCGGAATAACCCCATACATAGGCATTAAGAACTGGCGTCGGCGCTTGACGGCAATGCCAGCGTCCTCCTGCACGCGCGATTCTGAAAGACGATTGAATGGCCAAGGTCACCATCGACGGCATTACGGTGGAAGTCGCCAACGGCTCGACCATCCTGCAGGCTGCCGAGCAGGCGGGCGTTGAAATTCCCCGCTTTTGCTACCACGAACGCCTGTCCATCGCCGGCAACTGCCGCATGTGCTTGGTGGAAGTGGAAAAAGCCCCGCCCAAGCCAATCGCCTCCTGCGGCTATCCCGTGGCCGAGGGCATGGTCGTCCACACCGACAGCAAGATGGTCCGCAACGCCCGTCGCGGCGTAATGGAGTTCCTGCTGATCAACCACCCGCTGGATTGCCCGATCTGCGACCAGGGCGGCGAGTGCGACTTGCAGGACCAGGCCATGGGCTACGGCATGGACCACTCGCGCTATGTTGAAAACAAGCGCGCCATCAAGGACAAAAACCTTGGCCCGCTGGTGAAGACCTCGATGAACCGCTGCATCCACTGCACGCGGTGCATCCGGTTCATCACTGAAGTGGCCGGCGTGCCCGACCTCGGCGCAACCGCCCGCGGCGAGCATATGGAGGTCGGCACCTATGTTGAAAAAGCCCTGGGCTCGGAGCTTTCCGCCAACATCATCGACCTTTGCCCGGTTGGCGCCCTGACTTCAAAGCCTTACGCCTTTGTCGCCCGTCCGTGGGAGCTGGCGAAAGTCGATAGCGTTGACGTGATGGACGCGGTCGGCGCCAACATACGCGTTGACTCACGCGGCCCCGAGGTCCTGCGCATCCTGCCGCGCACGAACGACGACGTGAACGAGGAATGGATCGGCGACAAGTCGCGCTTCGCCCTGGACGGCCTGAAGCGCCGCCGGCTCGACCGTCCGTGGGTTCGCGAGGATGGCAAGCTGCGTCCTGCCACTTGGCCCGAAGCGTTCCAGGCCATCGCGACAAGATTGCAGCCGCTGGCAGGCGATCGAATGGGCGCGATTGTCGGCGACATGTGCGACGCTGAAAGCATGCTGGCGCTGAAGGACCTGTTCACCAGCCTGGGCTCCGCAAACCTGGATTGTCGCCAGGACGGCGCGCGCCTGGATGCCGCCCGTCGCGACTTCTACTGCTTCAACACTTCGATCGCCGGGATCGAGGAGGCCGACGCGATCCTGATCATAGGCTCCAACCCACGCCGGGAAGCGCCGGTGCTGAACGCGCGCATCCGCAAGTCCTGGATCGCGAATGCCAGCCCGATCGGCCTGATCGGCAGCGACACCGACCTGACCTACGCAGTGACTTCGCTTGGCGCGTCGCCGACTGTGCTAAATGACCTGATTAACGGCTCGCACGACTTCGCCAAGGTTCTGAGCAACGCAAGGAAGCCCATGATCATCGTGGGGCAGGGGGCTCTGGCACGGCCCGATGGCGCGGCGGTGCTGGCAGCGTCATGGCGGCTGGCGGCGCAGGTCGGTGCCCTGACTGCCGAGTGGCACGGCTTCAACATCCTGCACACGGCGGCTGCTCGGGTTGGCGCGTTGGACCTCGGCTTTGTTCCGGGACCAAACGGCAAGGCAATGGACGCGATGCTGGATGGCGGCATCGACCTGCTCTGGCTGATGGGCACGGACGCTTTCGATTCCGGCCGCATCGCCGCCGACGCCTTCGTGGTCTACCAGGGCCATCACGGCGACGCCGGCGCGCAGCGTGCCGACGTGATCCTGCCCGGCGCGGCCTACACCGAAAAGTCCGGCACCTATGTGAACACCGAAGGCCGAGCGCAACGTGGCTTCAAGGCGGTGTATCCGCCCGGTGACGCGCGCGAGGACTGGAAGATCCTGCGCGCCTTCAGCGCCGTGATCGGCAAGCCCTTGCCATACGACACCATTGAGGCGGTGCGCGCTCGGCTGGAGCAGGTCAATCCCGTGTTCGGTCGCATCGGCGGGTTGCCACGTTTCGGATGTTCCGACCAGACTGGCCCAACGGGCGATCCAACAGCTCTGAGCGATGCGCCGTTCGTCTCGGCTGTGACGAACTACTATATCACCGACCCCATCAGCCGAGCCAGTCCCACCATGGCGGCGTGCGTGGAAGCCTTGGCCCCATCCGCGATGGCGGCAGAGTAAGCCGATGTACGACTTCTTCCACGGCACCGACACCGGCCTGGTCATCCTGACCTTCATCGAGGCGCTGGCGATATTGGTGCCGCTGCTGGTCAGCGTCGCTTACCTGACTTATGCCGAACGCAAGGTGCTTGCGGCGATCCAGTTGCGCAAAGGCCCCAACGTTGTCGGCCTGTTCGGCCTAGCGCAGCCGTTCGCTGACGCGCTGAAGATGCTGATGAAGGAAACCATCATTCCTTCCGGCTCCAACCGCGTCCTGTTCCTGATGGCGCCCATGCTGACCTTTTCCCTGGCAATGCTGGCCTGGGCGGTCATCCCCGTCAACGATGGCTGGGTCGAGGCTGACATCAATGTCGGCATCCTCTACCTTTACGCGATCTCCTCGCTCGGCGTGTACGGCATCATCATCGCCGGCTGGGCGTCGAACTCGAAATTCGCCTTCCTTGGCGCCATGCGGGCCGCCGCGCAGATGGTCAGCTACGAAGTTTCGATGGGCTTTGTCCTGGTCTGCGTCCTGATGTGCGTCGGCAGCCTGAATTTGTCAGCCATTGTCCGGGCGCAACGCACCGTCTGGTTCTGCATCCCGCTGTTCCCGATGTTCATCGTCTTTTTCATCTCCGCGCTGGCGGAGACGAACCGATCGCCGTTCGACCTGCCGGAGGGGGAGTCGGAGATCGTGGCCGGCTTCTTCGTCGAATACTCCGCCATGAGCTTCGCGCTGTTCTTCCTTGGCGAGTACGCCAACATGATCCTCATGAGCGCGATGACGACCATCCTGTTCCTGGGCGGCTGGCTCGCGCCCTTCAACATCGCGCCCTTCACCTGGATTCCCGGCGTGATCTGGTTCGTGTTGAAGATTTGCTTTGTTCTGTTTTTCTTTATCTGGGTGCGGGGGACGTTCCCGCGCTATCGCTATGATCAACTGATGCGCCTGGGCTGGAAGGTCTTCCTGCCCTTGTCGCTGCTGTGGCTGGTCATCACCGCCGGCGCCTTGATGGCATTTGGCTGGCTCCCCGATGCATGACCCAGCCTTGAAGGGCACCTGACATGGCATTCCTCGACCGCACCGCGCGCAGCCTCGTCCTCGGCGAACTCGTCGCGGGCATGTGGCTGACGTTGCGCTACTTCTTCAGGCGCAAGGTGACGATCAACTACCCGTTCGAAAAAGGCCCCATCAGCCCCCGCTTCAAGGGCGAGCACGCCCTGCGCCGCTACCCGAACGGCGAGGAGCGCTGCATCGCCTGCAAACTGTGCGAAGCGGTCTGCCCGGCGCAGGCGATCACCATCGAGGCGGAGCCAAGGGCCGACGGATCGCGCCGCACGACGCGCTATGACATCGACATGACCAAGTGCATCTACTGCGGCCTGTGCGAGGAAGCCTGCCCGGTGGACGCGATCGTCGAAGGCCCCAACTTCGAGTTCTCCACCGAGACGCGCGAGGAGCTTCTCTACAACAAGGACAAGCTGCTCGCGAACGGTGATCGTTGGGAGCCGGAACTGGCCCGCCGCCTTGAACTGGACGCGCCCTATCGATGATCACCACGCTTCTTTTCTACCTGTTCTCCGCCGTCCTCCTGGTTTCGGCCGCGATGGTGGTCAGCGCCCGCAACCCGGTCCATTCGGTGCTGTTCCTGATCCTGGCGTTCTTCAACGCCGCCGCCCTGTTCCTGATCGCCGGGGCCGAGTTCCTGGCCATGGTGCTGGTCATTGTCTACGTCGGCGCGGTCGCCGTGCTGTTCCTGTTCGTCGTGATGATGCTCGACGTGGACTTCGCGGAGCTGCGCGGCGGCTTCCAGCGCTACCTGCCGGTCGGCGCGACCGTCGGCGTCGTGCTGTTCCTGGAACTGGCAGTGGTGCTTGGCGGCTGGAAATTGGCGCCCAATGGCAATGCGTTCCGCATGTCGCCCACGCCCTCCGCCATCAGCAACACCGAGGCTCTCGGCCGCGTTCTTTACACCGACTATGTTTTCCTGTTCCAGACGGCCGGATTGATCCTGCTGGTCGCCATGATAGGCGCGATCGTGCTGACCTTGCGCGACCGCAAGACGTCCCGCCATCAGGTCATCCGTGTGCAGACCGAGCGGACAGTGGCCGAAACGCTGCAGATGATGTCGCTTTCCCTTGGCGCGGGCACTACTCAGTCCGGTGGCAACCTGCGGCCCAAGGCGACCGAACCGGTCGAGGAGCCTGTCGGCGCGGAGGAGCACGGCCATGGGCATTAGCCTCCTGTCCATGCGCTCGCCCGGAGCGTTGCAATGATTGAAATCGGTCTCGGCCACTACCTCGTGGTGTCCGCCATCCTGCTCGTCTTGGGCATCTTCGGCATTTTCCTGAACCGCAAGAATGTCATTGTCATCTTCATGTCAATCGAGCTGATCCTGCTAGCGGTCAACCTGAACTTCGTCGCCTTTTCTGCCGCACTGGGCGATTTGGCTGGGCAGGTCATGGCGATGCTCGTCTTGACGGTGGCGGCGGCCGAGGCGGCGATCGGCCTCGCCATCCTGGTGATCTACAACCGCAACCGAGGCTCGATCCAGGTTGAGGACGTCAATCTGATGAAGGGCTGAGCATGCTTTTCGCTTTCGCTGTTTTCGCCCCATTGGCGGGCGCCCTGGTGGCCGGACTGCTGGGCCGGGTGATCGGCGACCGCGCCGCCATGAGCGTGTCGATCCTCGGCATGGTCGTCGCCGCGATCTGCGGGCCGCTGTCGTTCCTGCGGCTGACCTCCGGCGGCGTCGATCCAGGCGTGCTCGATCTTGGCGCCTGGATCGAATCCGGCCGTTTCCATGTCGCCTGGGCACTGCGCTACGACACGCTGTCCGCAGTCATGGTTGGCATGGTGTCGTTCGTCTCGATGCTGATCCACGTCTACTCGGTCGGCTACATGGGCCACGATGCCCGTCCGCGCTACCGCTTCTTCGCCTACCTGTCGCTGTTCACCTTTGCCATGCTCATGCTGGTGACAGCCGACAACCTGGCGCAGTTGTTTTTCGGCTGGGAGGGCGTTGGCCTCTGCTCCTACCTGCTGATCGGTTACTGGTACGACCGTCCCAGCGCCTGCGCCGCCGCCATCAAGGCGTTCGTTGTCAACCGCGTCGCCGACCTGCCCTTCGCCGTCGGCCTTGCCCTGATCTTCTTTAAATTCAGCTCGATCGAGTTCAGCACGATCTTCCCGGCCGTCGCCCAGCACGGCGCCGACACCTACCAGCTCTTCGGCGCAACCCTTCCGTCAATCGAGGTGATCGGCTTCCTGCTGTTCATCGGCGCCATGGGTAAATCCGCCCAGCTCGGCCTGCACGTCTGGCTGCCCGACGCAATGGAGGGCCCAACCCCAGTTTCAGCCCTGATCCATGCGGCGACGATGGTGACGGCGGGCGTCTTCCTGATGGCCCGCATGTCGCCCCTGATGGAGTTCGCCCCGGCCGCCCTCGGCTTCGTCACCTTTATTGGCGCCTCGACGGCCCTGTTCGCCGCGACAGTCGGCTGCGTGCAGAATGACATCAAGCGGGTGATCGCCTACTCGACCTGCTCGCAGCTTGGCTACATGTTCGCCGCGGCCGGCGTCGGCGCGTATCAGGCCTCGGTGTTCCACCTGGTCACCCACGCCTTCTTCAAGGCGCTGCTGTTCCTGTCCGCCGGTTCCGTGATCCACGCGATGTCCGACGAGCAAGACATGCGCAAGATGGGCGGGTTGGCGAGGGTCATTCCGGTCACCTGCACGGTGATGTGGATCGGCAACCTGGCCCTTGCCGGCATTCCGCCGCTGGCCGGCTACTATTCAAAGGACGCGATCATTTCGGCGACCTATGCGGCTGGCACGGGGATTGGGCTCTATGCCTTCGTTTGCACCTTGCTCGCGGCGTTCCTGACCGCCTTTTATTCCTGGCGCCTGCTGTTCATGACATTCCACGGCAAGTCGCGCGCTGACCATCACGTCCTGGAGCATGCGCACGAAAGCCCGCCCGCCATGCTGGTGCCCCTGGTCATCCTGGCCGCCGGCGCGATCCTGTCGGGCTGGGTCTTGTACCCCTCGTTTATCGGCGCGAACGCCCACCCGTTCTGGAACGAAGCCATCTTCAACGGACCCCACAACGACGTCATCGAAAACCTGGAGAACGTGCCGGGTTGGGTTGACCTGGCTCCGCTGGTCACGGGCCTGGCCGGCATCGCCCTGGCCTTCGTGATGTATGTCCTCAACCCGCTGTTGCCGGTCCGGCTGGCCCATGCCTTCGGCGGCATCTACAGGTTCCTGCTCAACAAGTGGTACTTCGACGAGCTGTACAACACGATCTTCGTCCAGCCGGCCTTCCGCCTCGCGCGGCTGTTCTGGCAGGTTGGCGACGCCACCATGATTGACGGCGTTCCGAACGGACTGGCGGCGCTGACCAGCGACGGCTCCCGCCAAGTCGTGAAAATCCAGACCGGCTCGCTCGCTGTCTATGCCTTCGTCATGCTGATCGGCGTTGTCGTGCTGGTCGGCATCTTCATGCTGGCCCGGTGA
>CAXTXZ010000058.1:9723-12001 GCA_964248015.1 uncultured Rhodopila sp.
GCGGGTTTTCCGATCCTGTCGCTGATCACTTGGCTGCCTTTGGTCGGCTGCGTGATCATGATGACGGTTCGGGGCGACGAGGCAACCGTCGCCTCCAACGCCCGCTGGACCGCTCTCTGGACCAGCCTGCTGGTTTTCGTGCTCTCCCTGGTGCTGTGGGTGAAGTTCGACCCGACGGAAAGCGGCTTCCAGTTCAACGAGCACGTCGCCTGGCTGCCGGAATACAGGGTCGGCTACAGCATGGGCGTTGACGGGATCTCGGTCCTGTTCGTGCTGCTGTCCACGCTGTTGACGCCGCTCTGCATCCTGGCGAGTTGGGAATCTGTCCATGCCCGCGTCCGGGAGTTCATGATGAGCTTCCTGATCCTGGAGACCATGATGGTCGGCATGTTCGCCGCCACCGACTTCGTGGTGTTCTACATGTTCTTCGAGGGCGTGCTGATCCCGATGTACCTGATCATCGGCGTCTGGGGCGGCCCGCGCCGGGTCTACGCGGCGGTGAAGTTCTTCCTGTTCACCCTCACTGGCTCTGTGCTGATGCTGCTGGCGCTGATCGCCATGTGGCTGCAGGCCGGCAGCACTGACGTTTCCGTCCTGATGCACACGGCCTTTCCGCCCGGCATGCAGAACTGGCTGTTCCTGGCGCTGTTCGCCTCTTTCGCCGTCAAGGTGCCGATGTGGCCGGTGCACACTTGGCTGCCGGACGCGCATGTGGAGGCGCCAACCGCTGGCTCCGTCATCCTGGCGGGTGTCCTGCTGAAAATGGGCGCCTACGGGTTCCTGAGGTTCTCCGTCCCCATGCTGCCGGGTGCCTCGGCCACCTTTGCCCCCTTCATCTTCACCTTGTCCGTCGTCGCGGTGATCTACACCTCGCTCGTCGCCCTGGCGCAGGAGGACATGAAGAAACTGATCGCTTATTCCTCAATCGCCCACATGGGCGTCGTGACGATCGGCATCTTCACCTTCAACATGCAGGGCATCTCGGGCGCGTTGTTCCAGATGCTGTCGCACGGCATCGTGTCGGGCGCGTTGTTCCTGATCGTCGGCGTCGTCTACGACCGCATCCACTCGCGCGAGATCGCGCGTTACGGCGGCCTCGCGGATCGCATGCCGGCCTACGCGCTGGTGTTCATGCTGTTCATGATGGCCTCCATCGGCCTGCCCGGCACCGCCGGCTTCGTCGGCGAGTTCCTGGTCATCATTGGCTCCCTGCAAGTGAATTTCTGGCTGTCCCTGCTGGGCGGCATGGGGATGATCCTGGGCGCGGCCTACATGCTGTACCTTTACCGCCGGGTGATCTTCGGACGGATCACGCGCGACGACCTGCGCTCCATCCTGGATCTCAGCCCGCGTGAGTGGGTGGTGTTCGCCCCCCTTGTTGTCCTGACCCTCTGGATGGGCATTTACCCGTCCAGCTTCACCAGCTTCTTTGACGCCTCCGTGGGGGCGATGGTGCAGCATCATGCCGCCGCCCTGGCCGCGGCCACCAAGCTTGCGGGGATAGCGCACTGATGAACCTGGCACTGGCTCTTCCCGAAATCGTCCTCGCCGGCGTCGGGCTGGCAACGCTTGTGTTCGGCGTGCTGCGCAAGCAGGACAGCACCCTGTTTTGCACCATGTTCACCAATGGCGGCTTCCTGCTCGCCGCGTTGCTGGTGCTGACGGGGACCAACGGCTTTGGCTTCCACGGCCAGTTCGTCTCCGATCCGTTCAGCGCCTTCAACCAGATACTGATCCTGGCTGGCGCCGCCCTGTCCTCCATCATGGCGCTGGACTGGAACCGCTCGCAGGGCATAGCCCGGTTCGAGTTCCCGGTGCTGATGCTGTTTTCCACCGTCGGCATGATGATCATGACGTCGGCCTCCAACCTGATGACCCTTTATCTTGGGCTGGAGCTGCAATCGCTCGCGCTCTACGTGCTGGCCTCGTTCGCCCGCGACGAGCTGCGCTCCTCCGAAGCCGGACTCAAATACTTCGTGCTGAGCGGCCTCGCGTCCGGCCTTCTGCTTTATGGCATCTCCCTGGTCTACGGCTTCTCCGGCACCATGGACCTGGTTTCCCTTCACGACCTGCTCGTGCAGCCGTCCAGCGCCTCGGCCGGCCTGGTCGTCGGCATTGTCTTCCTTCTCGTCGGCGTCGCCTTCAAGGTGTCCGCCGTTCCCTTCCACATGTGGACGCCGGATGTCTACGAGGGCGCGCCAACCCCCGTCACCGTCTTCTTCGCGACAGCCCCCAAGGTGGCGGCCATGTCGATCCTGCTCCGGGTCATGGGCACGTC
>CAXTXZ010000059.1:0-11878 GCA_964248015.1 uncultured Rhodopila sp.
ACGCGGAAGATGTTGAACGTGGTGTGGAACAGGTGCAGCAGGCTGGCGTGGTAGGGGTCCTTCACGTTCTCCAGGTACAGCTTCCAGTTGCTGTCGGAGAACTGCCGCGTGCAGCCCAGGTACACCACCGGCTTGCAGAAGATGCGGTCAACATAAGGCCGCATCTCCGGCCCGATATAAGTCGCCAGATCGGGCGCCGACGCGCTGAACGTCGCGAACACCAGTCCCCGGTAGCTCTCCACCCGTAGCTGCCGCAGGTTGTGCTGCTTCGGATCGAAATCCTTCGGCATGCCGGTGGCGTTGGCCTGTCCCCGGCGGAACGGCACGCCCTGAAGGTTGCCCTTCGTGCCGTAGTTCCACTGATGGTAGACGCAATTGTGCGACAGAGCGTTGCCGCGTGGCAGCCGGCAGACAATGGCGCCGCGATGCGCGCAGCGGTTGACCCAGGCCGCCAGCGTGCCGTCCTCGGCCCGCGTCATCACCACCGGGGTATCGCCGACAAAGGTGCTCTTGAAGTCGCCCGGCTTCGGGATCTCGGCCTCCAGGCCCAGGAAGTTCCAGGTCGGACCGCGATAGATGCGCTCCTGCTCCAGCGCGTAGATCTCGTCCGAGCTGTAGACCTTGAAGGGCACGCGGGAGCCGTCGGTGTTGGGGAACACGGCCAGGTTGCTGTTGTCCATCATCTGACTCCTTCTGATCGCTGTTGCCCGGATGCTGGCAGCGCCGCGCCCGGTTGCACTAAACCATTGTTTGACGAGCAACTTTATCCGTCAGGCTGATGTCGCTCCATCCGACTTTGGCACATGTTCGCCGCCGTTACCCAAAAATGGCGCAAATCCACGCGGCGCTGAAAGAATACCGCTTTCAACCGGAGCCAAACCTGCCACACCTTGCCCCGGCACGTGAAGGAGCCAGCCACATGCCGACCGCCAGTTGGGAAACCATCACCGGCCAGGAGAACCTGATGATCCTGGCGCCCCGGCCGGGCGACGAAAGCCTGCATTGCGGCGGCCTGATCGCCCGAAGCTGCCGCCGTGGCCGCCCGCCCTATGTCGTCGTGCTGACCGACGGCGCCACCGTCTCCGATCCCTCTCGCGAAGCCGCCACCCGCGCCGCCACCCGAGCGCTCGGCCTGCCCGCTAACCGCCTGCTGCTCGCCGGGCTGTTCTACAACACGCTGCCCACCCAAGGTCCGGCTTTCGATGCCATCGTCCACGGCATCACGACCGTGATGTGGGCACGCGACTGCAACATCATCTGCGCGCCCTGGCCGTCGCCTGACCCGGCACGGCCACGGGACGACGCCGCCGCTGCCCACCGCATCGCCGAGGCTGTCGCCGATCAAAGCGGCGTTGGCCTGCTGTCTTACCTCACCCAGCCGGAGGCCCCGCCCGACGCCTGGCGCTTCGACATCACGGCAGAGCTTGCGGCGAAACGACGCGCGATCGCGGAGCATGCCGTCGTCGCCGATCCGCCGCCCCATGAGCATTACCTGTCGCCGCCGGCGCAACGCCGCTGATGGCCATTCGCCAAACCGTTCGGCGTGACGCGCGGCTGCATCACGGCGGATATCCGCTTGCGCGCACGATCCAGGCCGATCGTTTCAAACAACCGGCAGCCCACGGCGCAAGATCATCAGAGGCGACCGGCGCGCTGAGCATCGCGATTCCCCAGCACCGGCGGCCGTTCCAGCAAACCGCCCGCTCTTGCCACAGTTCAGTGCAATATCCATACCGACCAGGCCTTGCCACGAACCGGCACTGGCGGGGGCCGCTCCGGCAAGGCAATCTGTCGCCACCCTATCGATCGAGGACTGAGATGCGTATAATCCGGGTGTGCGGAACAGCCGCCGTCATGATTGGCCTGATGGCGGCAACGGCCTCGGCGCAGATCAAGATCGGCGCGATCATCTCGATCACCGGGCCGACCGCCGCGCTGGGCGTCGGCTACCGCAACGCCTTCGCCACCTTCCCGACCGAGGCCAGCGGCAAAAGCATCACTTACATCATCCGCGATGACGCCTCCGACGCCAGCAGCGCCGTCAACATCGCCCAGCGCATGATCGAGGACGACCATGTCGACGCCATCATCGGCCCGACCCTGACGTCATCCGGCAACGCGGTGCAGCCGATCGCCAACGCCGCCAAGGTGCCGATGATCGTCACCTCGCCCATCGACTACGACGCGGCGAAGTACCCCTACACCTTCTCCGCCGTGCAGCCGGTCAGCCTGATGGTGAACGCCGACGTCGACGACATGAAGAAGCACGGCGTCAAGACCGTCGCCTATATCGGCTTCGCCGACGGCTTCGGCGACCAGGTCCACGACGCCACCAAGGCCGCCGCCGACAAGGCCGGGATCGAGGTCGTGGCGAACGAGCGCTACGCCCGCACCGACACCTCCACCGAGGCGCAGGTCCTCAAGGCGCTGTCGAAAAAGCCCGACGCCGTCATGCTCGGCGCGTCCGGCACCCCCGCGACGCTGCCGGTCGCCGGCCTGCGCCGCCGCAACTTCAAGGGCCTGGTCTACGGCAACCACGGCATGGTCAGCCCCGCCTTCCTCAAGGTCGGCGGCGCCAACGTCGAGGGCACCATCGCGGCGACCGGCCCGGTGGTGGTGTACGACCAGTTGCCCGACAGCGTGGCCTCGCGCGGCCCGGCGACAACCTTCATGAAGGCGCTGATCGACAAGTTCGGCCCCGACTCCGTCAGCCCCTTCGCCGGCTACAGCGAGGATGCGTGGCTGCTGATCCAGGCCGCCCTTCCCGCCGCGCTGAAAGCCGGCGAACCGGGCACGTTGGCCTTCCGCGAGGCATTGCGCGACGCGCTGGAAAAGACCCACGATCTGGTCGGCGTCCATGGCGTCTACACGATGACGCCCGCCAACCACAACGGCATGGACGAGCGTGCCCGCGTGCTGGTGCAGGTGACGGACGGCCAGTGGCGGCTGCGCCAGTAACGGCTCCGGCCGCCCGCGCCAGGCCGACATGGACGCAACAATCGTTCTGGCGCTGCTGCAGGACGGATTGACCACCGGCGCGATCTACCTGCTGCTCGCGGTCGGCCTGCTGATCGCCTTTTCAGTGACCCGCGTGATCTTCATCCCGCAGGGCGACCTGGTGTCCTACGCGGCCCTCAGCCTCGCCGCCATGATCGGCCATCAGGTTCCGGGAACGCTGTGGCTGCTCGACGCGCTGTGCGCCCTGGCCTTGGCGCCGGCCCTGGCGAAAGGACGCTTCCGCGCGCTGCTGCCCTATGCCGTGGCCCCCTGCTTGCTGACCTTGGCCTGCCTCGCCGCCACCCGCTACAGCGTCCCGTCCCCCCTCCTGATGGCTCTGTCCATTCTCATCGTCACCGCGCTTGGCCCCCTGCTCTACCGCTTCGCCTACGAACCGTTGGGCGAGGCGTCCATGCTCGCCCTGCTGATTGTCTCGATGGCGCTGCATTTCGTGCTGATCGGCATCGCCCTTTACGCTTTTGGCGCGGAAGGCGTGTCCACGCCCGCGCTGACTGACGCCAGCTACGCCATCGGCCCGGCGGACGTGTCCGGCCAGTCGCTCTGCGTCGCCTTGGCTTGCGTCACGCTGGTCGCCGCCCTGCGCTGGTTCTTTGTCCGAACCCTGTTCGGCAAGGCGCTGCGCGCCGCTGCCTCCGACCGCCTGGGCGCGCGCCTGATCGGCGTTGACCACGCCCTGAGCGGCCGGGCCGCGTTCGCCCTGGCCAGCGCCGCCGCCGCAGTCAGCGGCATCCTGATCGCCCCGATCACCCCGCTGTCCTACGACACCGGCTTCGAGATCGGCCTGAAGGGCTTCGTCGCCGCGGTGATCGGCGGCCTCGCGTCCTACCCGATCGCCGCCGCCGGCGCGCTGTTCGTCGGCGTCCTGGAATCGTTCTCCGGCTTCTGGGCGAGCGAGTACCGCAATGTCATCGTGTTCTCCCTGCTGATCCCCGTCCTGGTCTGGCTTTCCCTGTCCCGTGGCGGCGCCGAGGACCGGGCGTGACGGCCCGCGCCCGCAACCCCCTGCTCATCATCCTGGCGCTGCTGTCCTGCGCCGCCCTGCCGCTCATCCTGACCGAGTTCCAGGCCACCCTAGCCGGCTTCATCGGCATCGCCGCGATCGTCGCCTTGGGGCTGGTGATGCTGACCGGCGTCAGCGGCCAGACGTCGTTCGGGCAGGCGACGTTCCTCGGCCTCGCGGCCTACGCAACCGCCATCCTGAGCCGCTTCCACGGCTGGCCGCCCCTCGCCGGCCTGCCCGCCGGCCTTGCCGTCACCGGCGGCGCGGCGTTCCTGCTCGGGCTGATCACCGCCCGCATCTCCGGCCACTACCTGCCGCTCGCCACCATCGCCTGGTGCGCCAGCTTCTTTTACCTGTTCGGCGTCATCCCCGGCCTCGGCGGCTACAACGGCTTCGGCGAGATCCCGCCGCTGTTCCCCGGCATCACCCGAGGCATCGCCGCCGCCCTGATCGGCTGCGTCCTGGTCGCCGCCTTCGTCCTGTGCGCCAACCTGCTGTCCAGCCGCACCGGCCGAGCGATGCTGGCCTTGGCGCAGAGCCGGATCATGGCGGAGAGCGTGGGGATCGACACGGCCCGCCTCGCCCGCGCCGTGTTCGTCCTGGCGGCGCTTCTGGCGGGCGTCGCCGGCTGGCTGTTCGCCCACGTCCAGCGCTACGTCAGCCCGTCGCCGTTCGGACTCAGCGCCAGCATCGAATACGTCTTCATGGTGGTGATCGGCGGCGTGTCCCGCCTGGCCGGCGCGCTGATCGGCGCGGTCATCGTCGTCCTGCTGCGCGACCAGCTCAACGACCTGCTGCCCCGCCTGCTCGGCTCCTCCGGCAACTTCGAGACGGTGGTGTTCAGCCTCGGCGTCATCCTGCTGCTGCACCACGCCCCGCGCGGCATCGCCCCCGCGCTGTTTCGGCGAGCCCGCCCGATGCCGGCGGTGTCCGACGCCGCCGAGCTGCCCCGCCGCGTCATGCCGCCACCCGGCACGCCCGTGCTGGAAACCACCGCACTGGAAAAACGCTTCGGCGGCCTGGTCGCCGCGAACGCCATCAGCCTGTCGGCGCACGCGGGCGAGATCGTCGCCCTGATTGGCCCCAACGGGGCGGGCAAGAGCACGACGTTCAACCTGATCAGCGGCGCGCTGACCCCCGACGGCGGCACGATCACCCTGCTCGGCCAGGACATCCACGGCCAGGGCGCCCGCTTCGTCGCCCGCCAGGGCCTCGCTCGCACCTTCCAGCACGTCAAGCTGCTGCCCGAGGCCAGCGTGCTCGACAACATCGCCCTCGGCGCCCACCTGCGCGGCCACGCCGGCATGGTCCGCTCGATGCTGCGCCTGGACCGGCCCGAGGAACGCGCGCTGCTGCGCAACGCCCATATCCAGGCCGGGCGTGTCGGGCTTGGCGACGCGCTCCACCTGCCCGCCGGCAGCCTGCCGCTGGGTCGCCAGCGCCTGGTGGAGATCGCCCGCGGCCTCTGCCTCGACCCGTGCCTCTTCCTGCTCGACGAACCCGCCGCCGGGCTGCGCCTGCAGGAAAAACAGGCACTCGCCACCCTGCTTGAGGCACTGCGCGCCGAAGGCCTCGCCATCCTGCTGGTCGAGCACGACATGGACTTCGTCATGGGCCTGGCCAACCGCGTCGTGGTGATGGATTTCGGCGAGAAGATCGCCGACGGCCGGCCGGATCAGGTGCAGGACGACCGCGCCGTGCAGGAAGCCTACCTGGGCGGCGTCGCATGACCCTTCTGGCGGTCACCAACCTGTCCGCCGGCTACGGCAAGGCCGAGGTGCTGCACGCGGTCTCCCTGTCCGTCGAGGCCCGGCAGATCGTCGCGATCGTCGGCCCCAACGGCGCGGGCAAGACCACGCTGATGCACGCCGTCATGGGCCTGCTGCCCCGCGCCGGCCAAGTCTCGTTCATGCAAGAAGCAGCCGGCGGCGTCGGCTGGATGGTGCGGCGGGGGGTTGTGCTGGTGCCCGAAACCCGCGCCCTCTTCACCGACATGAGCGTCGAGGACAACCTTCAACTCGGCGCTTTCGCTCGCTGGCGTCAGGGCGCGCGCGACCTTCCCGCGCGCATGGCGGAGGTGTTCGAGATCTTCCCCCGGCTGGCTGAGCGCCGCCGCCAGTCCGCCGGCACCCTGTCAGGCGGCGAACGCCAGATGCTGGCGCTTGGCCGGGCATTGATGGGGCAACCGAAACTGCTGCTGCTGGATGAGCCAAGCCTGGGGCTGGCGCCAAGAATCGTCGCCGACATCTTCCGCGTCATCGGCGCGCTGCGCGACCGAGGCATCGCCATCCTGCTGGTCGAGCAGAACGCCCGCGCGGCCTTGCGGATGGCCGATTATGGCTACGTGCTGGAAATGGGCAGCGTCGCACTGCACGGGCCATGCGAAACGCTGGCGCGGGATGCGCGCGTGATCGAGACGTACCTGGGGCGCAAGCGGGAGGCGACGCGCTGACGCTGTGAGACCTAGTTTCGAGGTCGGCAGTCCGTGGATGAAGCCAGCCTGGAGATGAGTGCGCGGCAGGCCCTTCCCGATTTGCTAAACCACCGCGGTGGGCAACCCAGGTTGCTGGAGCGTTCGGCTGGGACACCAGATGTATTCAACGTTTGCAAACCCATTGATTGGATTGATCCCGGCAGCCCCCATCGTGAAACCCTCTTGTTGATAGAACGTCGCTGCCCTCTTGTTGCGTTGCAGTGTCGTAAGTTTCAAGCCAACGGGCGAAAGCTTTTTCGCCTCCTCCATCAAGAGTTTCCCAATTCCCCTCCGCTGATGTTCTGGAGCAACGAAAATTTGTTCAAGACAGGCTTTCGCGACATCAACAGCGATAAAGCCGGTTATGACACCCCGGAACGCGGCGACCCGACACAGGCAGTCAACAGCAACCTGATCCCGGAGCCGAGGCAACCAGGCCTCGTATGGCACTGGATGTGAAAGGCCAGGGAAAGCCGAGTGCCACGCTCGAAACCAAATGTCGGCTACAATCGCAAGATCGGCTTCATGCAGGTCAAGGATCACGAAATCTGGCATGGCTTATTCATAACAAGGCAGAGGATGTCCGCCACATTCCTGCTTTTCGTGTTGCCGAAAGATTGCTTCATGAAAAGACCTTTGGTTGCGCCCTATCCTGCCCGTCACGATGTCGCCTCCACCGACCAAGTCGCGGACAAGATCAACGGCGACTCCTCCAGCGCCGCCACCACCGCGTCCAGCTCGGCGTCTTCCGCCGTGGTCGGAACCAGTACGGCCGCCAGCTCGACCTGATCCTCATTGTCCGACAGAGCCATAACCTCACGCACCGGATAGTTCGCCCGGTCAAGCTCGGCGTCCAGCAGGTCGCGCACGTCGGAAACGTCCCTGGGAAGGCAGACGGCGTGGACGCTGTACTTTGCCTCCGTCACGTCGGACGTGATGGGGCGCCGGTTGACCCAGTTCACCAGCGGACGCAGCAGCGTGTTCCCGGCCAGCACGAAGCCGGCGAGCGTCGCGGCCTCCAGCGGCAGCCCGCTGCCGGACAGCGTTCCCATGGCGGCGGAACACCACAGCGTCGCCGCCGTGTTCAGCCC
Organism: uncultured Rhodopila sp.; assembly: GCA_964248015.1. Classification (GTDB taxonomy): domain Bacteria; phylum Pseudomonadota; class Alphaproteobacteria; order Acetobacterales; family Acetobacteraceae; genus Rhodopila. Next base: position 7,583 of record CAXTXZ010000059.1, read on the forward strand.
GCGAATAGTGGTGCCATCCTTCAGGATCACGCCCGCGCCCAGGAAGCCGATGCCCGACACCACGTAGGAGATGATGCGCGACGCCCCTTCCGCCCCCAGCAACCGCATCCCCAGGTCGGAAAACGCCGCCGCGCCAACGGCGACAAGCACGTTGGTGCGCAGCCCCGCGGTGCGCTGCCGCCACTGGCGCTCAAGGCCGATCAGCGTGCCGAACACAAAGGACGTGGAATAGGCGATCAGCGTGCGGGCATAGGCGCTGGCCGAAAAGCGTGCCCACCAGTCCAGCGCCGTCGTCACGGTCAGGTCAGGCAGCAAGCAGGCATCCGATCATCGCTTTGAGCCCGCACGCTGCCTTGTGCCTGATCCCACTCCGATCCGAGATGGGTCAGGGTAAAGCGGAACCCTGGTGGCACCCGTCATGCCAGGGGCATGCGGAAGGTGAAACGCGTCTCTTCCGGTGTTGACGCCACGTCAAGCGTCCCGCCATGCGCCTTGGCAACTTCGCTGGCGATGAACAGGCCCAATCCCAAACCCTGTTGATCGGCGCGCACGATGCCGCGTGTGAACGGCTGGAACAATCGTTCCATGGCGGCGGACGGGATCGGGTCCCCGGCGTTGCTGACGGAAAGCTCAAAAAACTTCCCATCCGTCACGGCGCGCACCCGCACCGGAGCCTCCGGCGAGCCATACGTCAGGGCATTCCCCAGCAGGTTCGACAGCAGTTGCGCGATACGGCCGCGATCACACGTGACCTGATCGGCCAGGGCAATCTCCGCCTCGATCCGCCGATCCGGAAACCGGGCCTGCAATTCGGCGACCACCTGCCGCAACCCCGGCTCCAGCAACGCGTTGTCGGTGCGGTTAACCGCAAGCCCCCCACCCAGCCGGCCGCGGGCGAAATCCAGCACGTCGTTGATCAGGTCGGACATGCGCGTCACGCTGGCCCGCATGACCCCCACCATCTGCACGGCCCGGTCGCTCAGCGGGGTCTTCAGCAACATCTCCGCCCCAAGGCCGATCGCGCTCAAGGGATTGCGCAGGTCATGGCCCAGCACCGCGATGAACTGCTCGCGCAGTTCGGAAGTCTTTCGCGCATCCAGAAGCTCGGCCTTGCTTGAGGCAACCTGCTCCAATGCGTCGATATGGAAGGCGATCAGTTCAGCGAACAGCTTGAACATCCCGATCACCTCCGGCGTTTCCAGGCGCGCGGCACGAAGGCCGAGCGCGCAGAGCGTGCCAAAGAACCGGCCGTCGGGCAGGATGATCGGCATTGAGATGTAGCTTTGGAAGCCGTAAAGCGCCGGCGTCGCATGCTGGCTATAGACGGCATCCTCGGCGACGTCATTGATGACAATGCTTTTCCGGCCTTCCCTGACCTCGCGGCAGATGGTGGTTTCAACCGCAAGCTCACTGGCCGGCTGAAGCCCGAAGCCAATTTCGTCCCGCACCGCGCAGGCGACCCACTCGTCCTCGGTCACGCGCGCAATCGCCGCGAAGCCCATGCCGGTGACGCGGCAAACAACGTCCAGGATCGTGGGCACGGCCTCGATACGGCCGATCGCGGCGATGTCAGCTTGGAAGTCGGTTGCCATTGTCCGCCTGCTTTCAAGCTGAGGTTTCACCACGCGTCGCTAAAGCACCGGAAAGGCAACCATGCGTTATCTTGCGATACGCCGGGAACATCTTTCCGTTTTTCGAAGCTTCGTGATAGTAAGCGAAATGTTTCCCAAAGGTAACCTGCCTTCACCGCTTTGTTGAACCCAGCCATTCTTCGCGGGCGCCGCGCACGTCGCCCGCGACAGCAGGATAATCACTTGCCTTGAACGGCTTATTGTCCACCTTGCGCCTGAAACAGCAATTTTGATGATGATCAAATCGACGACAAATCTTCGCGCCGGAAACCCCGCTTAGGGTAGATCGCAGCCTCGGCCTCGTGCATGATCCGCTGGCACCAGAGGATCATCATGGCCGAACGTTCCTTCGCCCGCGAAGTCCAGCAGCTCCGCCTCGGCGCCGGACAGGAATTCCGCGGCGAGGGCATCCTCGCGATCACCAAGGCCCTGCTGGAAAACGGCGTCGGCTACGTCGCCGGCTACCAGGGCGCGCCGATCTCCCACCTGATGGACGTCCTCGCCGACGCCTCCGACATACTGGCCGAGCTCGGCGTCCACTTCGAATCCAGCGCCAACGAGGCGGCGGCGGCGGCCACGCTGGCAACCTCCGTCATGTACCCGATCCGGGGCGCGGTCACCTTCAAAAGCACTGCCGGCACCAACGTCGCCTGCGACGCCCTGTCCAACCTGTCCTCCGGCGGCGTGACCGGCGGCGCCCTGGTCATCCTGGGCGAGGACTACGGCGAAGGCTCGTCCATCATGCAGGAGCGCAGCCACGCCTTCGCGATGAAGTCGCAGCTCTGGCTGCTCGACCCGCGCCCCAACCTGCCGTCCATCGTCCGCGCCGTCGAGCAGGGGTTCGCCTTGTCCGAGGCCTCCAACACGCCCGTCATGCTGGAGGTCCGCATCCGCGCCTGCCACGTCCACGGCAGCTTCATCGCCAAGGACAACCAGAAGCCCCCCTTCAGCCTGACGGAGGCGCGCAACGCCCCGCAACGCGACACCAGCCGCATCGTCCTGCCGCCCGCCAGCTTCGCCCATGAGCGTGACAAGGTCGCCCGCCGCTGGCCCGCCGCCGTGGACCACATCCGCACCCATCAGCTTAACGAGGTATTTGACGGCGATCTGTCGGGCATCGGCGTCATCCTGCAAGGCGGCCTGTACAACGGCGTCATGCGCGGCCTGATGCGCGCCGGCCTCGCCGACATCTGGGGGGCGACCCGCGTGCCGCTGTACGTGCTGAACGTCACCTATCCGCTGGTGGACCAGGATGTCGTCGCCTTCTGCCGCGACAAGCACGCCGTCCTGATCGTAGAGGAAGGCCAGCCTGACTTCATCGAGCAAGCCCTGTCGAAGATCCTGCGGGACGCCGAAAGCCCTGCCCGCCTGATCGGCAAGCGCGTCCTGCCGATGGCCGGGGAATACACCGTCGCGGTGCTGGAGGACGGCCTGCGCGCCTTCATCGCCACCGCCGCTCCAGAGCTGACCGCCGAGCTTGCCCCGCGCGCCAACGCTGCCGCCATCCTGGACGAAGGCTCGGTCCGCGCCCTGGCGACGGTCGTTCCGGCGCGTCCCCCCGGCTTCTGCACCGGCTGCCCTGAACGCCCGATCTTCTCCGCCATGAAGCTGGTCGAGAAGGAACTCGGCGCGCGCCACGTCGCCGCCGACATCGGCTGCCACCTGTTCTCGATCCTGCCGCCGTTCAACATCGGCGCGACGACCATGGGCTACGGGCTGGGTCCGGCCTCCGCCTCGGCGCTGAACGGCGGCGAAGGCAAGCGGGCGATCTCGGTCATGGGCGACGGAGGCTTCTGGCACAACGGCCTGACCTCAGGCATCGGCAACGCGGTCTACAACAAGAGCGACAATGTCACCGTCATCGTTGACAACCATTACTCGGCGGCGACCGGCGGCCAGGACCTGCTGTCGTCCCGCGCGCCCGGCCGGCGGCGCTCGACCGGCCATGCCATCGCCCGCGCCGTGCGCGGCGTCGGCGGCGGCTGGGTGCGGCAGGTCAACCGCACCTACGACGTGGCCCGCATGCGCGACGTGCTGCGCGACGCGCTGACGACAGCCAAGCGCGGCCCAAAGGTGATCATCGCCTCCTCCGAGTGCATGCTGAACCGCCAGCGGCGCGAGAGACCGCTCGTCCAGGCGGCAATCAAGGCCGGCAGGCGCGTCGTGCGCCCCCGGTTCGGCGTTGACCAGGACATCTGCACCGGCGACCATGCCTGCATGCGCCTGTCCGGCTGCCCATCGCTGTCCCTCAAGCACACCGGCGAAAAGCTGCGCGACGACCCGGTGGCGGCGATCGACCAGTCCTGCGTCGGCTGCGGCCACTGCGGCGAGGTCGCGACCGCAGCCATCCTCTGCCCGTCGTTCTACCGCGCTGACATCCTGGAGAACCCGAGCCGGGCCGACCGCTTGCTGGCGCGCGTCCGAGGCGCGGTGATCGGCGCGCTGCAACGCAGGCGAACCGCCCGTCACTGGATGCCGGCGTAGCATGGACGGTTCGCTCACCCTGACACGCCCGGTCACGGTCGCCGTCATGGCGATCGGGGGCCAGGGCGGCGGCGTCCTGGGGGGGAGGGTAGGGGGCCCCGCGGCGCGGGCGGGGGGGGGCGCCCCCGGCCCCCCCCGGCCCCGCCGCGGCCCCCCCCCCCCCCCCCCGCCCCCCCCCCCC
>CAXTXZ010000060.1:0-11725 GCA_964248015.1 uncultured Rhodopila sp.
CGTCTCGCAGCCGGAACCGCCTGCTCGAATATATGGTCAGTTCAGGCGATTGCCGCGTATAGGCTCCAAGTCAGGCGCTTTTGAATTGGGCCTTGCGTTTTTCGACGAACGCCCGGCGGGCTTCCTTGGCATCATCCGAATGTTGCAGGATCGGGCTGGCGTTGGAGGTCAGCACCATCGTCGCTTCCATGGTGGTGTCCATTGACGTGCGCATGATGCGCTTGCTGATCCACTGCACCAGCGGCGGCCTGGCAACGATCCTGGCGCACAACTCGCGCGTGGTCTCCTCGAGCTTGCCGGACGGCACCAGGTGGTTGAGCATGCCCCATTCGTACGCCCGTTCGGCGGTCAGTTCCCCCGTGTAGGCGAATTCCAGCGCGCGGCCCAGGCCGACCATCCTGGGCAGGTAGTACGATCCCCCGTTCTCGATGATTTGGCCGGCGTTGTGGTAGCCAATGAAACGCGTTTGCTCGCAGCCGATGCGGATATCGCAGTGCAATGCCATGTCCATGCCGGAACCAACTGCCGGCCCGTTGATCATGGCGATCGTCGGCTTGCGGATCTTGGCGATGTCGAGGTGAAGCTGGGTGAAGCCGTGAAAGAAGTGCTGGCGCGTGGCCTCAGCGCCCTCATGCGTGCCCCGGTTGCCGGGGAAGTTCTCGCCAGCGGTGTCATGGGCGGCGCTGGCGCCCAGGTTGGCGCCTGAGCAGAAGCCTCGGCCGACGCCGGTCAGGACGATGACGCGGATGCTGGGGTCGTCGTCGGCCGCCCGCATGTATTCGCCGACTTTGGCGACGGTGCCGTTCTCCTCCGCGGTGCCGACCAGCGCGTTAAGACGTTCGGGACGGTTGAACTTGATCCAGAGGATGCCGTTGCCCTCGGGTTCATAGAGCAGGTGCTCGACCAGTTTCGGTCCCATTGTTTCTCCCTTCATGCATTGGACTTAGTCGTGGAGGGGGGCCGTAGGGGGCGCAACCTCACGGCACCAGGTTCTTCGGCACGTCACGGAACGGCCGGTCATTGTCCGTCCGCGGTTCCTTTGGCATTCCCAGCACTCGCTCGGAGATAATGTTCCGCTGGATTTCGTCCGTTCCGCCGGCGATGGACCCTGCCGGCACGGACACCAGGATCTCTGCGATCAAGCCGTTCATCGGCCCGTCCTGCCCCGTCAGCATCGCGTCCGCGCCACTGATCAGCGTATGGACCCGCGCCGCCGCGCGCGCCACATGGCTGCTCGCCAGCTTGCCCAGCGAGCCTTCCGGCCCCTGCGGTTTCCCCTGCATCTGCGCCGCCCGCGCGCGCCTGGCTGTCCATTCGGCCGATTTCGCCAGGATAAGCAGCTTGGCGATCTCTTGCCGCACCACCGGATCGGCATTGACCCCAGCGGCCTTGGCCCGTTCGATCACCAGGTCCACGCGCCCGGCGCGCTGCGGGTACCATTTGTACGGCTCCATGACCGTGGCGTTCTCCGCGCGCTCCTCGTCATAGATCCGGCCTTCGCCAACCGAGGCTTGGCCCCAGTTGCGAACGCCGTCAGCCTCCCGCCGTTCGTGCATCAGCGTGGTCGTCGCGACGGCCCAGCCACGGCCGACATCCAGCACCAGATGCTCCGGCAGCACCTCGGCGTCGGTGAGGAACACCTGGTTGAAGGACGCGTGGCCGTTCATCTGCCGCAGCGGATGCACGTCCACGCCCGGCTGGCGCATGTCGATGATGAAGTACGACAGCCCCTGGTGCTTCGGCACGTTCGGGTCGGTGCGCGCCAGCAGCAATCCCCAGTCGGCATGGTGCGCGCTGGTCGTCCACACCTTCTGCCCGTTGATCACCCATCGGTTGCCCTTGAACTCGGCTCGGGTCGTCGCGCCGGCCAGGTCCGACCCACTGCCTGGCTCACTGAACAACTGGCACCACGTGTCCTCGCCGGACAGGCCGCGGCGCAGGAATTGTTGTTTTTGCGCCGGCGTGCCATGGGCCAGCAGCGTCGCGGCGGCCAATCGGCGAATGCCGGCCTTTGCCACGCCGACCGCGCCGATCCGGGAAAACTCCTCATCGACCACCGCTTGCAGCCCGACCGGCAAGTCTCGGCCGTACCAGTCCCTTGGCCAGGTCGGCACGCCCCAGCCGGAGTCGATCAGCTTGTTGCGCCATTCCACCAGGCCGGCATCGGCGTTCCAGTTGGCCTCAAGCCAGGCGCGAACCTCGGCGCGGACGGATGCTTCAGTTGTTTCGCTCATGGTTCCCTCCGTTCAAACGTTCCAAGCTTGCATCATCAACTCGCGGTGCCAGGCGGGGTCGCCCAGGAACACCTCGGAGCTTTTCGCGCGCTTGAACCACAGGTGGGTGTCGTTGTCCCAGGTGAAGCCGATGCCGCCGTGGATCTGGATCGTGCTGATCGCGGTTTGCACGTACGCCTCGGACGCGGCGGCTTTGGCCAGGGAGGCGATGGCCGGCAGGTCCGGATCGTCCTCGGCCGCCGCCGAGGCAGCGGCATAGGCGGCCGACTTCGCCAGCTCGACATCAACCAGCATGTCGGCCTGCTTGTGCTTCATGGACTGGAAGGATGCGATGGCGCGGCCGAATTGCACGCGCAATGTGGCGTAGTCGAGCGCTGACTGGCGCAGCCGTTCGGCGCCTCCGACCATTTCGTTCGCCAGGCAGGCAGCGGCCTGCGCCAGGGTCTTGGCGAAAGGCAAGGCGGCGGCGCCTTCCTCGCCCAGAAGGTCGGCTTCGACCGAACGGAACTCAAGGCGAGCCTGCTTGCGGGTGGGATCGAGGACTTGCAAGGGGCGGCGCGTCAGGCCGGAGGCGTTGCCCGGAACGGTGAAGAAGGACAGGCCGTCGTTGCCGGTGGAGCCGGGGCGGCGCGCCAGAACGACGATCAGGTCGCATGTATGGCCATCAAGGACGAAGCTTTTGACGCCGTCCAGCCGGAACCGGCCGCCCGAGGGCGTCGCCGTCATCTCGACTCCGCTCGCGTCCCATCGTCCGTTGGGTTCGGTGAAGGCCAGCGTGGCGATGCAGCCGCCATCCGCGATCGATGGCAGCAGTTCCCGCTTTTGCGCCTCCGTGCCGGCGTTGAGGATCGCGGTCGCCGCCAGGACGGTCGAGGCGAAATAGGGCGCGCAGAGCAGGGCGCGGCCCATTTCCTCCAGCACGATGCCGAGTTCGACGAAGCTGAAGCCCTGGCCGCCATAGGCTTCGGGAATGTGGATGGCGGTAAGGCCGAGCTGCTGGTTGAGGTCGAGCCAGGCTGCGCGGTCCCAGCCGGTTTCAGTCTCCATCAGGCGGCGCACGGCGGTCGTCGGCGATTTGTCCTCGAAGAAGCGTCGGAGGATCGAGCGGAATTCTTCCTGTTCGTTGGTGAAGCTGAATTGCATGCGGTTCCTCCTGGTGCGGCCTGGCTTTCGTTCTGCTGTCGCGCTGGATCATGGCATAGAGACGGACGAAGGTCATCGGCCTGCAAGAATGCCATTGCAGCAGGGTTACTCAAGCTGGCGGTCGATGGAGCTTGGGGCGCCCAACTATGCATGCGTATGTAATTCAACCAGCATAGCCCAGATTTGCAGCAGCATACACATGTATAAATCTTCTTATTATTGTATTATTGTTTGCAATTAACTGCGCCTTCATATTATTTCTTCGGCCTGCTGATTGCTGATTTAAGCCTGCCTATAGGCTAGCGCCGGGAGTGAAGTGTTGTGCGCCGTTTTGTTTTTTTCGCCGCCATGGCTGCGGCTGTTTTCGCAGGCTCAAGGCAGGCAGCCCACGCGAACGTTGCCTACACCAGCTATAGCGTCCTGAATAACCAGAACGTGACGATCACCCTCCAAACTGGCAGTGAACTGGGCGGCAGCGGCCAGGTCACGCTTAACGGCATCACCAACGACGGTGTCAGCGGCGCCTCGCTCAAAACCTGGTGCGTCGACGTTTACGACGATCTTCAAGATGGCGGCGTTTTCAGCTCCGTTTCGCAGCATGCGAGCACCGACCCGCTGTTTGGCAAGATCGACGCTTTGATTTCCCACGCGACACCGCAGCTTTTAGGCCAAGATTACAACGCCTCGGCCGCCATGCAGGTTGCCATCTGGGAAGTCGAATACGGCAGCGCCGTCAGCGTCAGCTCGTGGACGCCGGGCGTTGACGCCCTTGCAACGACGTACGTCACCAATGTCCAAAACGAAACATGGCAGGCTGATCCAAATACTGTCGTCTCAGTGCTTCACGGGGCCGGAAACCAGGACCAGGCGTATCTGACGAACGTTCCTGAACCTGCGGGCATGGCGGTGCTTGTCACGGGGCTGATTGGGGTTGGGCTGATCGGCAGGCGCCGCGCTTCGGCACGGATGAAGTAGATGCCGAGCGCACAGCGCATTCTGGCGACGGTTTGACATCCATCGATACCAAAGGCGATCCTGCTCTGTCGCAGGACGCTGCTTGACCGGATTGGCGTGCTTCGTCACCGCGCCGTGCCTGATGAAAACAAGCCTTGGACGCAAGCAAAGTCCCATGGCGCCCTGCTCCTGTGCCGTCCAGTCCAGACGAACGTACTGAGACGACAAGACAAAGTGCCGCACCGCCAGATTTCGGGAGTAGGCACATTGACGCCGCCGGAGCCGAGGATCAGCCTTGCCGCCAACAAAAGCAGGAGGGGATCATGCCGCTGCCAGCGGACACCGACGTCAGCACGCCGAAATACCTGCGCGACAAATACGCCATCGTCGGCGTGGGGGAAACCACCTACACGCGGGGATCGGACAAGACGACGCGCGCCCTGGGCACCTGGGCGCTGCGCAACGCCTGCGCCGATGCCGGGATCAAGCCTTCCGAGATTGACGGCATGCTGTCGTACTCGAACAACGACAGCACCTCGGCCACCTTCATGGCCGGCGACATTGGCGCTCGGCTGAACTTCTACATGGACTGCATCGGCGGCGGCTCGTCCACCGAGGCGCTGATCGGCATCGCCGTCGGCGTCATGGAGGCGGGCCTGTGCAACTGCGTGGCGGTGTTCCGGGCGATGAACGGGTTTTCCCAGGTGCGGATCGGCGGCACCGGCGCGCGCTCCGCGACACCGGTCAGCGGCGACATGCTGCACAGCCGAGCGTATGGGTGGCAGAGCGCCGGGCAGATGTTCAGCCCGAGTTTCATGCGGCACATGTATGTTCATGGCACGCGGCCGGAACAGGTCGCGATGGTGAAGGTGGTGCATTCCGAGCACGCCTCCAACAACCCGAAGGCGTATTACAAGAAACGATACAGCGTGGATGACGTGCTGGGCAGCCGCATCATCTGCAAGCCGCTGCACCTGCTGGACTGCTGCGTGGAGACCGACAACGCGACGGCGATCATTGTCACCCGCGCCGACCGCGCCCGCGACATGCGCCACACGCCCGCGCTGATCCGCGGCATCGTCGGCCGGTGCTCGAAGCCGCGCATGGACATGCACTACCAGGCCGGGCCGATCGAGCGCGTGGGCGGCTACCATGCGCGCGACATCCTGTGGCCGAACGCCGGCGTGGGGCCGGAGGACATCGACGCCACCGGCGCCTATGACGCGTTCACCTTCACCTCGATGCTGCAACTGGAGGATTACGGCTTCTGCAAGAAGGGCGAGGGCGGCGAGTACGTGTCCTCCGGGATCACGCGGCTGGGCGGACGACGGCCCAACAACACCTCGGGCGGGCATCTGTGCGAGGGCTACACGCACGGCATGAACATGGTGATCGAGAACGTCCGCCAGCTACGCCACGACGCTGACGATAGCTGCCCACTCGGCGCGGACGGCAAGCGCCAGCACACCTATGACTACAGCGAGGGCGGCTGCCGCCAGGTGAAGGGCATCGAGGTCACCGCCAACCTGGGGTGGGCGAACCCGATGACGACCTCCGGCATGGTGATGCGGCGCGGCTAGGGCGCCTGAGGCTGGCCTGGGCCTGCGTCGCCTGCTCAAACACAAGAGGATAGCGTCGCTTTGGGCTATTCCGCTTCAACGGGAGAAACGATCATGTCCTTGACGGGCGACTACCTTGGGATGGCTTTGACGATCGACTCGCTGGACCACGAAAACCTGACCTATTTCAAGCATTGCTCGGCGCATGACTTCCACTTGCAGAAGTGCGACGAGTGCCATCTGCTGCGTTATCCGCCAACGACCGGTTGCCCGTGGTGCGCCAGCCCGCGCGCGACCTGGACCGCCGTGCAGGGCAAGGGCGAGGTGCATTCCTATGAGGAGGTGCACCACGCGATCCAGCCGGCCTTCAAGGCGCACACGCCCTACATGGTCCTGCTGGTCGATCTGGACGCGCAAAAGGGCCAGCCGTCGGAGCACGAAGCGCTGCGCGTGGTCGGCAACCTAACCACGCCCGAGGGAACGCTGGCGCCAAGGGAGATGGTCCGGCAGGTGGGCATCGGTTCTCGGGTGCGCATGGTGTTCAGCGACGTGGCCGACGGACTGGCCTTGCCGCAATGGACGCTGGACGAGACGGCAACGCAGCCGGCGAAGCCCTGGCGCTACCCGCAGGAATGAAGCGCCGTTTGAGCAGGTGACGGCGGGGCGGGCGCAAGCGGGCGACGGATGGCTGAAGCGGGACGCCGAAAGATGCAAAGTCCTGAAGCTGCCTGGAAATGGGCCATGGCGCGCCGCGGCCCAACCGGCGCGCGCGCCATGGCAAGCCCCATGTCGTTGAGGGCGCAGACCCGTTCAAGCGCCAGCGCTTCAGCCCCCCGTCAGGCCATGCATTCCAGCCGGGGGCGTTGCCATCATCTGAAATTCTGCACTAGCCTCCTGGCCACGGCCCTGGAATGGCAACCGTGAAGGATGGCCCGGTAAAAGGCGCCGCATAAGAACGACAGGAGGCTACGTGAAAACCCAGTCTGAAGGAGTGTCCCGCCGGCGTGCGCTCAAGCTCGCCGCGGCTGCGACGGCGCTTCCGCTTGCGCATATCCGCACCGGCCGGGCAGCGGGAAAGGTGTCGGTCGGGTTCTGGGACCACTGGGTGCCGGAAGGCAACGAGATCATGAAGAAGCAATGCGAGGCCTTCAGCGCCGCGCATCAGGTGGAGGTGCAGGCCGACTTCATCACCTCGGTGGGTTCCAAGAACCTGCTGACCATCGCGGCCGAGGCGCAGGCCCGGACCGGCCATGACATCCAGCAGGTGCCGGGATGGGAAGTGCACAATCACGCTGACCAGCTTGAGCCGATGGACGATGTCATGGGGCGGCTGATGGCGAAGTACGGCCCGGCCGAGAAAGCCGCCGAATACTTGTTCACGGTCAAGAAGCACTGGCTGTCGGTGCCTTGCAGCGCGGGCTACCAGAACAAGGGGCCGTGCGGGCGGATCTCGGTGCTGAAACAGGCCGGGCTGGACGTCGTGAAGATGTATCCGCCTTCGGCCGACGCCACGGCCGAGGCGGAGAACTGGACCTATGACGCCATGCTGAAGGCGGCCGAGTTCTGCAAGAAGGCGAACATGACGTTCGGCATCGGGCTTGGCACGACGCCGGACTCGGTTGACACGGCGGGCGTGATGTTCGCCGCCTTCGGGGCCAACGTGATCAGCGAGGAGGGCGCGGTTGACGTTCGGTCGGACAACGTGCGGCAGGTGCTCGAATACGCCCAGCAACTGGTCAAGCACCTGCCGAACGACGCGGTCAGCTACGACGACGCCTCCAACAACCGGGCGCTGATTTCCGGCAAGAGCGCGTTGATCTGGAACCCGCCCTCGGCCTGGGCGGTGGCCAGGCGCGACGCGCCGAAAGTGGCGGAGGATTGCTGGACGTTTCCCGCGCCCAAAGGCCCCAAGGGGCGTTTCCTGCCGCTGGGCGCGACCTCCTGGGGCGTCTGGAACTTCAGCCCCAACAAGACGGCGGCGAAGGAACTGATCGAATACCTGTCGCAGCGGGAAAACGTCGAGGCAAGGTGCACGGCCACAATGGGCTACGACATTCCGCCGTTCCCCAGCATGACCGACTTCAAGATCTGGGACGAGGTGTCGCCGCCGAAGGGCACGGTCTACCACTACCCGAACCGCAAGTCGCACAAGCAGGAAAGCTGGATCGCCATGGCGCCGGCACCGCCGGAGATCGCGGTGCAGGCGTACAATCGCGGCACAGTGCCGACGATGCTGGCGAAGCTGCAAGGCGGCCAGTCGATCAAGCAGGTGCAGGACTGGGCGCAGGACGAGCTGGAAGGGTTCGTGCGATAGCGCGTGGTTGCCTGAGGGTTGGTCCATCCCAGGACGCTGCTTCTCTTTCCGGGAAAGGAGCTGGAGCGGGATGGCGTCGCCTTGATGCCGCTCCGCCGCGGCAGGCGCGCAATCCTTAAGCCGAGCCGGCGTTAAACCGGTCGCCTCTGCCAGGTATTTGACCAGGAAAGCGGCTTGTTATCAGAAGCATCGTTGCGTGGGGACGCAGTAACGGTTAGCGTTACCGCTGCCGTCCAGGGCGCGGAGACTGGATCAAGCGGTTCGCGCGCTGGTGGCCAACAGGGTCAGGCCACAGAAACACGTCCGGTTCAACCGGAAGCACTTGGGAGAGAAAAGGTTCATGGGCGCGGGCGCGCACGGTGTGTAGGTCATGATAGCAAAGGGTTTGTTCTCATCCAACCTGTGGTCGGGGGACGCTAAAGCCTGCATAGCTTGCATCTTTTCAGTTACAAATTTATCTTGATAGCGGAATTTTGAAAGAGGATCTTGCGTGACGACGTTTGAAAGGACCACCAAGGCATCAGGGAGCGCGCTTGATCGCCGCAAGGCGCTGAAGCTGGCGGCGGCCTCGGTCGCGCTGCCGCTGGTTCATATCCGGACCGGCCGAGCGGCTGGGAAGGTGTCGATCGGGTTTTGGGACCACTGGGTGCCTTCGGGCAACGCGGTCATGCAGAAGCAGGTCGAGGCTTGGGGCGCCAAGAACCAGGTTGAAGTGCAGGCCGACTTCATCACCTCGAACGGTTCGAAGAACCTGCTGACCATTGCCGCCGAGGCGCAGGCCAAGACCGGCCATGACGTGCTCGCGTTCCCGACCTGGGAAGTGCGCAACAACGCCGATTCGCTGGAACCGCTTGACGATGTCATGAAGCGGCTGACCGACAAGTACGGTCAGGTCAACCATGTCTGCGAGTACCTGGCGAAGATCAAGGGCCATTGGATGGCGGTGCCGACCAGTTCGGGCACGCAGTACAAAGGGCCTTGCGGCCGCATCAGCATCCTGAAGGACAAGGCTGGCCTGGATGTCGTGGGGATGTATCCCGCGAAGGAAGGCCATGTCGCGGCGTCCGATGCGTGGACGTGGGACGCGCACCTGGCGGCGGCGGACGCCTGCCTGAAGGCGGGCAAGGGATTTGGCATCGGGCTGGGCCAGACCTCGGATTCGGTGGATACCGCCGGCGCGCTGTTCCGGGCTTACGGGGCCGAACTGGTCGACAAGGACGGCAACATCACGGTCAAGTCCGACAAGGTCCGCAAGGTGCTGGAGTACGGGCAGAAGCTGGTGAAGGCGCTGCCGGAGGACGCGGTCAGCTATGACGACGCCTCGAACAACCGCGCGCTGATCTCTGGCCAGAGCGCGCTGGTCTGGAACCCGCCCTCGGCCTGGGCGGTGGCCAAGCGCGACGCGCCGCAGGTGGCGGAGGATTCCTGGTCGTTCCCGGCGCCCTCGGGGCCGGAAGGGCGGTTCACGCCTTACCTGCCGTACTTCTGGGGCATGTGGGGGTTCAGCAAGAACAAGAGCGCGGCCAAGGACCTGATCGAGGCGCTGTTGCAGCGCGAGCCTGTCGAGGCCCGTTGCACGGAAGTCATTGGCTACGACGTGCCGCCGTTCCAGTCGATGCTTGACTTCAAGGTCTGGGAAGAGGTCGGGCCGCCGAAAGGCACGGTGTACAACTACCCGATCCGGCCGTTCCACAAGGCCGAGGCGCATATCGCGGCCCTGCCCGCGCCGCCGGAGGTCGCCGTGCAGATCTACAACCGCGGCACCATGCCGACGATGCTGGCGAAACTGAAAAGCGGCCAGACGATCGACCAGGTCATCGCCTGGGCGAACGATGAGCTGGAAGGCTTTGCTCGCTGACGTGAGACAAGCCGGATCGGCAGCAGCCGGTCCGGCCGCTGAGGAAGGCCTAGGGAGGTTTGGAATGGCAGACGGCACAAGCATACCGATCGGTGTCATCGCGCCCGCGAGGGCCACGGCGCGAAACAACACCATGCGGAAATTCGCGCAGCGGCGATCGACGACCGGGTTCCTGCTGTGCCTGCCGCTGCTGCTGCTGGTGGCCTGCTTCGTGGTCTATCCGGCGTTCTACGCGATCTACCTGAGCATGCTGAACAAGAAGATGACCGCGTTCGTGGGCCTCGGGAACTTCCAGTTCCTGCTCAAGCGGCACACGTTCCAGCTTGTCATCTTCCAAAGCTGCCTGTTCGCCATCACGGCCGTCGTGCTGAAGGCGCTGCTGGGCTTCATCCTGGCGCACCTGATGCACAACATCCCGGGCAAGACCCAGCGCATCTGGCGCGGCCTGCTGCTGGTGCCGTGGGTCATCCCGCTGGCGCTGTCCACCCTGACCTGGTGGTGGATGTTCGACCCGTCCTACTCGGCGTTCAACTGGGTGCTGAACGAGTTCGGCTTCGCCAACGTCCCCTGGCTTGGCGTGGGCTGGATCGCCCGGTTCTGCACCATCACCGTCAACGTCTGGTACGGCACGCCGTTCTTCATGATCATGTACCTGGCGGCACTGAAATCGGTGCCGGAGCAGTTATACGAAGCCGCGGCGATCGACGGCGCGAGCACGGTGCAAAAGCTGTTCTTCGTGACGCTGCCGATGATGCGCAACATCATCTCGATCACCATCCTGTTCAGCCTGATCACGACGTTCGCCGATTTCGACATCGTGCGCATCCTGACCGCCGGAGGCCCGCAGGACATGACGCATGTCTTCGCCACCTACGCCTTCCAGGTCGGCATCCAGTCGGGCGACATCCCGCTGGGCGCGGCCGACAGCCTGTTCATGTTCCCGATCCTCGCCTTCGCCGCCTTCTTCGTGCTGCGCGGCGTGACCCGGCGCACCAAGGAGATCGCCACATGAGCGCGACAACGCTGGAACCCGGGCGCGCTGTCGCCTCGGCGCACCGGACTTCCCTGCACCGCCAGCGCCTGTGGGCGCTTTGGGGCAGCTATGCCGCCCTGAGCGTGTTTGTCTTCATGTTCCTGGTGCCGCCGTTCTACACGCTGATGACCAGCCTGAAGTCCTCCGCCGAAATCTCGGCGCAGACCGGCAGCCCGTGGCTGGTGCACCATCCGACGCTGGACAATTTCTGGTACCTGATCACCTACCCGAATTTCCAGCGGTACTACCTGAACTCTATCATCGTCACGATCCTGACGGTTGCCGTGTCGATGGTAATCGCTATCCTCGCGGCGTTCAGTCTTTCCCGCATGGGATTCTGGGGCAGCCAGACGCTCTCGACCGGCGTGTTCCTGACCTACCTGGTGCCGCCGTCCCTGCTGTTCATCCCGTTGTTCCAGATCATCGGCAAGCTTGGCCTGATCAACAACTTCTGGTGCCTTGTCATCCTGTATCCCACTTTGGCGGTGCCGTTCTGCACCTGGATCATGATCGGCTACTTCAGTTCAATCCCAAAGGAATTGGACGAAGCCGCGCTGATCGACGGCGCGGGGTACCTGCGGATGTTGTGGAGCATCTTTATCCCCGTCGCGATGCCCGGCATCATCGCCG
>CAXTXZ010000061.1:0-11489 GCA_964248015.1 uncultured Rhodopila sp.
CCACGCTCCCCTCGCAAGAGGGGGAAACAGCGGCATGAGCAACAGCGAAACCTCAGCCTCCGCCCTGCCGCTGCCCAAGGGCGGAAGCCGATCAATCGCCGGGACCGTTGCCGGCGGCGTCATCGGCAACATCATCGAGTGGTATGACTGGACCATCTATGGCCTGCTTTCCAGCGTCTTCGCCGGCCAGTTCTTTCCCTCGGGCAATGCCACCGCCGCGCTCCTTGCAACCTTGGCGACGTTCGCCCTGGGGTTCGTCATGCGTCCGATCGGTTCCATCGTGCTGTCGCCGCTCGCTGACCGCTACGGGCGCCGGCGGATGCTGTCGCTGACCATTTTCCTGATGGGCGCTGGCAGCCTGATCGTCGCCGCCACGCCATCCTATGCCAGCATCGGCATCGCCGCGCCGCTGCTGCTGCTGTTGGCGCGCCTGCTGCAAGGCTTTTCCGCCGGCGGGGAGTTCCAGGGCGCCGCCGCGTTCCTGGTGGAGCACGCGCCGGCCGGCCGCCGTGGCCTGGTGGGATCGTTCCACGTCGGCAGCATCGGCTTTGCGATCTTGATCGCGACGGGCGTGGCCGCCCTGGTCACCAACTTCATCCCGCAGCCGGTGCTTGGGGCCTGGGGCTGGCGGCTTCCCTTCGCCCTGGGCGCGCTGCTGTCGCTTTACGGCCTGTATGTCCGATCCGGCCTGCCGGAGACGCCGCATTTCATCGCCGCGGAGCAGCGGCGCACGTTGGAGCGCAGTCCGATCCTGCGCGCGATGAAGGATTACCCGAGGGAGTCCTGGATCGTGTTCGTGCTGCAGATGGGCACGGTGATGTTCTATCTCTGGACGGTGTTCCTGCCGACATACGCCCATCTGGCGGGCGGCTTGCCGCTCAATCAGGCGTTCCTGGGTGGCTTGGTCTCGCTTGCCGTGTTCTGCGTCGCGGCCCCGGCAGCCGGCGCGGCCTCGGATCGGCTGGGGCGCCGGCCCATCCTGATCGCCTACGCGATCGGCTTCCTGGCGCTCGCCTGGCCGATGCTGCGGCTGTTGCAGAACGGGGATTTCACGACCTTCCTGCTGGTGGACATCACCGGCTGCGTGCTGTTGGGGATGGTGGACGGCGTGCTGTCGGCGACGCTGTGCGAGCTGTTCCCGACGCAGATCCGCGCCTCGGGCATCGGCCTGCCGTACGCGATCTGCTCCGCGATCTTCAGTGGCACCGCGCCGTTGATCGCCGCCTGGTTGCTGAGCCGGCAGGCGCCCTGGCTGCTCGCCTTGTATATCATGGCGATTTCCGCGATCGGCGCCGTGACGTTCTGGAAAATGCGCGAACCTTCGCATAACGCGCCGTTGTGAAGCCGGAAGGGAAACGGTGGTGAGGGCCGGTTCGGACCACCATCCGGGCAATCTCCTCTGCCTCATCAGCGCCAGAACCGCGCACCGCGTCGTCGGCTCTTTCGAGGAAGGGGCGGTGATCGGTTGCACACATGACTTGGCAGGAATGAATGACGGCCGTTCCCGGAACCTCTTCCCGCCAATATCGTTCGGAAGCGACGCCGATCCGCCACGGAGACCGGACGCAATGCAGCTTGAGCGGGCCGGCGTCGCAGGCCGCAAGACCCTTTGACCGTTCAAGCGCGCACGCGGCTCGCCAACGGCGTTCACCCTGCCTCACCCAGAAGCCTGCCGCCCCGATCGCGTCAGAGGATACAGCCCATCGCTGTCCTGTGGGGACGGCGATGCCTGTAGTTCATTGTTTTCCAGGCAGATTCACGCCTCGGAACGTTTCGGCCCCCCCGGCGATCCGCCATAGGTCCGGCGCGTCGTCACGACGACCCGTCTCCGGGACAGTCACTTCAGCCGCGTGCCCACGGGCCAAATTGTTTCCCGGCAGCGTTGATCCCTTCCACGGCAACAAGCATCCGGCATTCCCGTGGCATGACGTCTCGCTGCAACGAGCAGCGTCCGGCATGTGCGACAATCCTTGATGGTCGCGAGTCGATCAGGGCATGGCCTGGAAGGCTTGACTTCCGCGTGTGGCGTCCGCCGCGGAACGGACGCCACATCCCACCGGGCATCAGCTATGGTGGACGCTGACGTTGACCAGCATGCCGTCGGTGTTGCCAGCCTTATCCAGATAGAAGCCGACAACCTGGCCCTTGTCGTTGATGCCGTTCAGGACCGTCATCGCGGTAGGGCCCTTCACGCCGTTGGGATCGTCGATGGTCGCGTAGGTCTTGGACTGCTCGTCGAACAGGAAGCCATGCATCGCGCCGGTCGCGTCGGTGAAGGACCCGACAACCTGTTTTTCGTTGTTGATGCCGAGCGCCATGGTCGAGACGGCGCCTTTTGGCCCGGTCAGCCACTCGATCGCGTTGCCCTCTTTGATGAAGCTTATGTCGCCCCCTCCGTTCGAAACGAAACCGGCGATGTCGCCCTTGTTGTTGATCGCTGTCGTTTCCGTGCTGGCGAAGCCACCGATATCGATCTCGGTGAAGCTCTTTAACCCAACGTCGTAGGTGAAGCCGTGAGCGTTGCCATTGCCAACGGCGTCGGTCCAGAAGCCAACCGCCTTGTCGCTGTCGTTCACGCCCAGCAGTTGTTCCACCGTCATGCCGCCCGCCGCCTTGCCCTTGCCGGCCGGATCGACCACGTCGGTGAAGACGCCGTCATGCTCGACGAAGCCAAAGTTGTTGTTGACCATGCTGGCGTTGTTGGCATCGGCCCAGAAACCAACCGTCAGATCCTTGTTGTTGATGCCGGTGACCTGGGTCTGCACGGAGCCGAGGAAGTTCTCGCTGTGGTAGTTGGCCTGACCGTAAGGTGGGGTCAGGGTGTAGCCCTTGTTGGGGTGCAAGGCGGCGCCGCTGCCGAAGTAACCGGCAATCGTTCCTTCGTTGTTTATGCCGAGCAACTGGTTGAAGGTCGGGTCGGCGTTGTCGTTCAGGGTGGTGATGCTCTTGACGTCGATGTCGGTGGCCATGTGTCTTCTCCTGTTATTGAGCGTTGTTCGCGAATGGCCGGGATGTCCTTCCTGAAGCATCCCGATCCGTTGATCGCCTCGGGCTGAACCGGAAAACCCGGCGCAGTTGGCGAGGCGGAACTTGCCCCAGCCGGCAAAGCCCCGAGGTGACGGCGGTCACGATTTTTGTCGATTGTTGGAAATTCTCGCCGCCGCCGGTTTTTCCTGGGTTTTGTGCCCTCGGTCACGTCCTGCCCGCCCTCGCGATGGCACAGACGCCCTTACCCGCGGCGCACCCGCCGCGGGATCAGGGAGAGCAAGACAATGGACACAGCGACAGGCGCCAGCAACCTCGGGCCAGTTGAGCAAGCCCCGGCGGCGATATCCGGATTGCCAACCCCCGGCGGGGAAGTCGCCGTTCAGATCCGCCTGATGGCGATCGCGGCGGCCGCGCGTTTTCACGGCGCCGAACTGGATCGTCACGACCTTCGCGTCGCTGAGGGCATCCCTTCGCCGGAGGCCTTGGCGGAATGGCTGCGTGGCGGCGGCCTGTGGGCAAAGCCCGTCCGGCTGCCGTGGAAGCAACTGGTCGGCCTGAAGGTTTCCTCGCCCGTCGTCCTGCTGCTGAACGACGGCAGCGCCGTCCTGATGGTCGCCAACGACCAAAAGCGAGAGGTGGTATTCATCCGCCACTCGCGCCTCACGCCCGCCGATCCCCATGCCGCATTGGGCCAGGCCGATTTGTCCAAGGCGTGGGATGGCGAGGCCATCCTGATGCGTCCCCGCCGTTCCGCCGCCGCCGAGGACGCGCCATTCAGCCTGCGGTGGGTGGCCGAACTGGTGTGGATGGAACGCAGCGCCATGCGCGACGTGCTGCTGGCGTCGCTTGTGCTGAGCATCCTGACGATCCTGCCCGCGCTGATGGTGATGACCGTGATCGACCAGGTCGTCACCCACCAGAGCCTGTCAACCCTGGTCCTGATGTCCCTGCTCATCGGCGTCGCCATGCTGTCCGAGACCTTGCTGGGGCATGCCCGCCGCCAACTGATCCTGACCGTCGGCGCCCGAGTGGACGCCAAGCTGAACCTGCACGTCTTCCAGCGCCTTCTCCGCCTGCCGCTGGATTATTTCGAACGCAACCAGGCCGGTTCCGTGTGGTCCATGACCGGCCTGCAGACCGGCAAGATCCGCGAGTTCCTGACGGGCAAGCTCCTGACGACGATGCTGGACCTGGTTACCCTTGTTGTTCTTCTGCCGATCCTGTTCTTCCTCCAACCAGTGCTGTCATGGATGGTGCTGATGGCGGCCGGCCTGATCGCCGGCGTCATTGTCGTGTTCATGAAACCCATGAGCCGCCGCGTGAAGCGCTACATTGACGCCGACACGGCCAAATCGAGCGTCATGGTCGAGACCTTGCACGGCATCCGCACGGTCAAATCCCTGGCCCTGGAGCCCCAGCAGCGGGAGCGTTGGGACACGCGCGTCGCCGAGGCCACGCAGGCGAAAATCACCGCTGGCCGCTTCGCCAACCTGCCGCAGACGCTGATCACGCCGATCGAGGGCTTCATGCAACGCGGCGTGCTGCTGGTCGGCGCCTACATCACGTTGGCCGATCCCGGAACGGTCCCCATGGGCGGGCTGATCGCCTTCATGATGCTCAGCGCCCGTGTCGCCCAGCCGCTGGCCAGCCTGGCCAAGCTGATGGAAGACCTTGGCGATGTCCGCACCGCGACCGCCCTGGCCGCCTCCGTGCTGAACCAGCGCCCGGAGACAGCCGACCCGGCCGCTGGCATCCGACCCCGCTTCCAGGGCGCGATCTCGTTCAGCAATGTCGCCTACAGCTACCCGAATGCCGCTGGCCCGGCACTGGAAAAGATCAGCTTCGGCATCGGCCCCGGAACGGTCCTCGGCGTGGTCGGCCGCAGCGGGTCAGGCAAGTCCACGATCACCCGCCTGCTGCAAGGCATCACCCGCGACTACAAGGGGCGTGCCTGCATCGACGGCATCGACCTGCGCGACATCAACCTGGCGCACCTGCGGCGCAACCTCGGCGTCGTGCCGCAGGAAAACTTCCTGTTCCGCGGCACGATTTCGGAGAACATCCTTGCCGGCCGTCCCGGCCTGACCCTGTCCGACGCCATCCGCGCCGCCAAGCTCGCCGGCGCGGCGGAGTTCATCGAGCGCTTGCCGAGCGGCTACGAAACGATGATCGAGGAAGGCTCGCCCAATTTGTCCGGCGGCCAGCGGCAGCGCCTGGCGAGCGCCCGCGCCCTGGCGCATGACCCGCGCATCCTGATCCTGGACGAGGCCACCAGCGCGCTCGATCCCGAGAGCGAGGCGCTGGTCAACGCCAACCTGGCGCACATGGCGCGGGGACGCACCATGGTGATCGTGTCCCACCGGCTGTCCTCGCTGGCCGACTGCGACGCGATCCTGGTGCTTGATCAGGGCCGTGTCCTGGATATCGGGCCGCACCGCGACCTGATCGCCCGCTGCCCAACCTATCAGCAGCTCTGGCGCCAGCAGAACCGCCACATGCTCGCAGCCGCCCAATAACATCCAGAACAAGGAGTCTCCGTCATGTCCGTCACCACGCAAGACACGCGTGCGTTGCTGGAATTCCAGTCGCCCACCGCCGCCGTCATCGCCGACCGCATCCCGCTCGGGGGGCGCCTGACGATCTGGGTCATCGCCGCGGCGATCCTGTCGTCCATCGGCGCCATGGGGTTGTATCCCGTCGATCAGGTCGTTGCCGTTCCCGGCAAGGTGGTTGCGAAAACACCGAACATGGCGGTGCAGCCGCTGGACACGTCGATCGTTCGGCAGATCAACGTCCACGAGGGCCAGGCCGTTCACGCCGGCGACCGCCTGGCCCTGCTCGATCCGACGTTCGCCGCCGCCGACGCGGGTTCGCTCGACACGCAGGTGCTCAGCCTGCAAGCCGAGGTCGATCGATTGGAAGCCGAGGCGAACAGTCGCCCCTACCTGCCGGACGGCAGTCCCGTCAGTCAGTTGCAGGCGATGATCTTCGCCCAGCGCCACGCCGAACGGACAGCGAAGCTGGAAAGCTACCGCCAGCGCATCGACAGCGCGCAGGCGAAAATCACGCAGACGGCATCCGACATCGCCAGTTACGCCGAGGAATTCCGCACCGCCGAGACGAAGGAGAGCATGCGCAAGCAACTGGAGCGCTTGCAGATCGGCAGCAAGCTGAACACGCTGGACGCCGGCGCGCAGCGGGCGGAGGTCAGCCGCTTCCTCCAGGCCGCCGTCGCCAGCCACGCGGGGGCGAAAAGCGACGTGGATGGGTTGATCGCGGAACGCGACGCCTACCTGCGGCAAGCCCAGGGCGAGACGGCGCAACAACTGGCCGAACAAGGACGCAAGCTGTCCGACGCGCGCGAGCAGCAGAACAAGGCGCGTCTCCGCCGCAACCTGGTTGATCTGCGGGCCGATCGTGACGCCGTTGTCTTGAATGTGGCGAAAATCTCGGTTGGCTCGGTCGTGCAGTCCGGCGACGAGCTGATCACCCTGGTCCCCACCGACGCGCCGCTGGAGATCGAGGCCAGCATCCCGGCCCGCGACGCGGGGTTCGTCCAGCCCGGCGATCAAGCGGTGATCAAGTTCGACACCTTTCCCTACACGACCTACGGCACCGCGGCCGGCACGCTGCGCACTGTCAGCGCCGACAGCTTCACCGGCCCGCAAAATGGCCGAGATCGTCCCAGCCGCCCAAGCCTGTCACAGCCGGAGGCAAACGGCGGCGCGACGTTCTTCCGCGCCAGCCTTTCAATGGACGAGATGAAGCTGCGCAACCTGCCGGCCGGGTTCCGCATGACGCCAGGCATGCCGGTGACAGCGGACATCAAGGTGGGGCGGCGCACGGTGCTGGCGTACCTGCTGTCGCGCGTGGCTCCTACCTTGATGGAGGGCATGCGAGAGCCTTGAGCCGGCACGCGGGATGGAGACACAGTTACCTGCCGCCTCTGTCCCGCTCCTCAACCAAAGGAACCAATTGATCCAACTGCCTGACCGGATGCACCAGCAGCGAGGCGGCTCGGCCGCGCAGCGTGGTTTCGTGGCGCGGCAGCGCATCCGGCGGCAGGCCGGCAATCCGCCAGACATCGTGTGAGATCACCGCCTCGCAGTCGAATTCCTTGCAGAGGCTTTCAAGCCGAGCGGCAACGTTCGCGGCGTCGCCAAGGGTGGTGAAGGTCCGCATGGCGCCATAGCCGATCTCGCCCACGACCATTGACCCGCAATGGGCCCCGATGCCGAACCGGATGCCTTCCCCGGTTTCGGCGATCAGCACGCGGTTCAGCGCCGCCACGTTCCGACCGATCGCGATGAGCGCCCGCAGCGCTTGCAGGCATGCTTGCCGGGGGCCGCAGGCAAGCCCGAACGTGGCCAGCAGCCCGTCGCCCAGGAAATGGCTGACGCGCCCGCCGCCCGCATCAACCGCCGTGCCGCTCGCGGTGACAAACCGGTCCACGACGAACACCGCATCAAACGGCAGGCGCGTTTCCGCCAGGCGCGTCGAGTTCCGCATGTCGATGATCACCACGACGATGAACCGCTCCTCCCCCGGCATTGGCCACTCACGGCGACGCAAGGCGGCCACTGGCCAGTTCGATGGCAGCAAGGGCGCCACGACGACGTCGCCCAAAGGCCGGGATTGGCAAGCCAGCCGGACCCCAGGCTCAGCCTTGACGCGCTTGAGCACCTCCTGCTCGCCCGCGGCCGGTCCGGGAATGAGGCACGCGCCGACCAGCACGCGGATGCGGCAAGTGGAACAGCGGCCACGGCCGCCGCAGATGCTGGCGTGGGGAACGCGCGCGCTCCGGCTTGCCTCCAGCACCGTGAATCCGATCGGAACACGGACCGATTTTCCGTCATGGTAAGTCACGCGAATGGCGCTGCCGCGCCTCTCCCGCCAGGCGCGAACCAGGCGGGCCAGCAGCACGAAGGCCAGCGCAGCCGCGGCCGTCCACAGGCTGGCGTCGCGCCAAAGCATCAGCCGGCGGTTTTGCGCCAGGGTGCCGACCTGCCATGGATTAAGGTTGCCGGCTCGCCAAGCGGGGTCCTGGGCCAGGCCCAGCATGGCGCGGCCACCCTGAAAGAAGCCCAGCAGCGCCAGGACCGGCAGCAGCACGGCTCCGCAGAGCAACCAGGGCATCCAACGGCTGAACATTGGCTTCAGACGCAACCATCTGTGCAGGCCGATGCAACCGTGACTCCAGGCAACGACCAGCACCGCCACTTGAAGCGCCCCGAGATGCGGCGCGTTCACCCAGAAGGAATACAGTTCCTGCGCATAACCTTTGTCCGTGGCGAACAACGCGAGCGAAACGCGGGTGGCGAACAGGTGGTTCATCAGCAGGAACGGGATGCCCAGGCCCAGCGCAAGCTGCGCGATCTCGATCCTGGTCCAGCCGAAATGCCGGCGCTCATAAAAAGCCCATAGACCGAGAAGGTAATGGGCGGCCAGGGCGGCATAGAGGATGGCGGCGCCAGCCATCCCCTGCCAGATCCACTTCTGGACGAGCAGGCCGGCCTCCATCGCCGGGATGGAGATGTTGCCAAGGGAATGGTTCAGAAGATGCGTCGTGACATAGACGAGAAGCGTCAGTCCCGTGCATAGCCGCAGCCTACGCAGCCATAGCTGACCTGCCTTGCCATGAATCAAGCCACTCATCTGGTCAACGCATGAACGGCGGCGTCCGGGCGCCGGCCATCACCCTGCATCCGCGTTTTCTTGACGACACGTTTTCCCCTTCCGTTGCCGGATTTTCTTATGCGTTCCCTGGAATACGCCGATCAGCGTGCCGAGGCTTCATCCATGACGCGCGCCGGCATCTCGGCTCGCGACAAGCCAAAGCCGACGAGCTGCTGATTCCATGGCCGCCCTTGCCCGTGTGCCTAGTCGTCCCGTGCCAGCAAGCCGGAAAACATCAAGCAGATGCCGCTCGAAACCAGCCCCGGTTTACGGCGTGATCCCAAGCCAAGACAAGCCCGCCGCCATGCGATGCAACCGACCGAGCGAATTTCCAGACGCGGGCATGTCCGGATACCGATCGATGTTCCCGGTTCGAGCATGAACGGCGCAAGCACCTGCGGGGTTGGGTGTTCCGCCTGTAACAGGCTAAACCGGGGCAGCATTCAGGCCAACAGCGGACTGAACCGAGAGGTTGAATGATGGATGCCGCCGCGCGACGCAGGGCGTTGACTGGGACTCAGATATTCCAGTCGCTGCAACCCGCTGAACTTGAAGCCGTGCTTGCTCGCGCAACGCCGCGCCGGATCGCTCGGGGCGAGATCATCCGCCGTCGGGGCGATGCTGGCACGGGGATGGCGATCATCGTGAACGGCCGGGTGCGAATCAGCCTGGTGTCGGAAGACGGGCGGGAAGTCACCCTCACGGTGCTGGGCCCTGGCGAAGTGCTAGGAGAGATGACCTTGCTCGATGGCGGCGAATGCAGCGCCGACGCGACCGCCCAGGAGGATTGCACCCTGCTGATGATCGAGCGGATGCAGTTCCTGCGCCTGCTGAAGTCCAACAGCGAACTTTGCCTGCAACTTCTGTCGGTGCTCTTTCAACGACTGCGCCGCGCCAACATGGCGCTGGAGGACATGGCGTTGCTGGACCTGTCGACCCGTCTTGGCCGGCTGCTTTTACGTTTGTCCGGGGATTACGGCATCGTCACGCCGCGTGGCACGCGCATTGAGGTCAAGCTGTCGCAGAAAGACCTGAGCAGCCTGGCGGGCGCGTCGCGGGAGAAGGTGAACCGGCAGTTGCGTCAGTGGGAGCAAGACGGGATCATCGGCAAGGACAACGGCCGGCTGCTGATCCTGAAGCCGCAAGCCCTGGCGCCGCTGGATTAGGGTCCGAGGCGCTGCTCACTGAAATCGTAAAAGCGGCGGCCGTCGCGGTTCCGAGAAGCGGCCTTCGGCGCGGTCCGGATTGCGCCGGGGCATTGCAGCCATGGCGGACCGCTGGAGGGCCGAAAGGTCCAGAGGCGTGAGGCTGCTAAAAACAATGAACCACAACGCGCCGTGGTCCTACAGCGCATCGCAGTCCAGTTGGAACTGCGATGCGCTGTAGTTTGTTGTTTTCTAAGCAAATTCACACCTCGGGCCGTTTCGGCCCTCCGGCGATTTGCTATAATTGGACCGCGACGCGCCATGGGCTGACAGGGGCATGTCATAACCGTCAACCTCATGGCTACCAGTCCCAAACTGATTCAGTCATTTTGTGACATAGGGCACAGATACGAAGCCCTGGTCCCGGCATGCTTGCCGCCATGGAACGGAGGCACATCATGCGCGCTTACCTCAAGGCAATCATAGTGATTATCAGCCTACTAGGCGCCTATATCGCATTGTTGCCACTTATTGCTTGAGCGAATCCCAACGGACCTGACGATCAGGCTGGACTGGATCACGCTGGCCGCATCGCGATATCGCCATCCGAAGGCTTGCGCCGGCCGCTCAATGCGCGCCGGCTCCGCCGCCGCTGGACTTGCGCATCCCGAGCGAGGCCAGCAGCGCCAGCACAAGAGCCGCTCCCATCAGATAGAATGCGTCGCTGTAGGCCAGCAGGTAGGCTTGCGCGCGCACGGCCCGTCCGACGCTCACCACTGCCTCGTGCCAGGCCGTGCCGGGGTCGCCCGCGCCGTCGGCCAGGAAACGGCTTTGCACGGACGCGATGCGCTGGCGCGTCGCTTCGTTCAGCAAGGACACGTGCGCGGTGATGACGCTGGAGTGGAATTGCTCCCGCTTGGCCACGAAGGTTTCCAGCACGGCGATGCCGACGGAGCCACCCAGGTTGCGCATCATGTTGAACATGGCCGAGGCCGAACCGGCGTTTTCCCGTTCGATGCCGCCGGTCGCGAGCGAGGAAAGCGGCGTGAGCAGCACCGACTGCCCCAAGGCGCGCACCAGGTTCGGCACGAAGAGCTGGTCGCTGGCGTAGTCGGGCGTGATTTCCAGGTTCATGAAGCAACTCAGCGCGAACAGGCCAAAGCCCACGACGAGCAGGAGACGGGTGTCGAGGTGGCGCATCAGGAACGGCACGAAGGGAATCAGCACCAGTTGCGGAAGCCCCGTCCAGGCCAGCACCATGCCGATCTGCTCGGCGTTGTAGCCCTGCATCTGCGACAGGTAGACCGGCAACAGGTAAACCGTGCCATAGAGGGCCATCCCCACGATGACGCCCGCCACGTTGCCCAGGGCGAAGTTGCGGCGCTTCAGCAGTCGCAGGTTGAGCAAGGGTTTGCGGCTGGTCAGCTCGATCCAAAGGAAAAGCGCCAGGGACACGGCGGCGATGACCGACATCCTCAGGATGAAGGGCGAGCCGAACCAGTCGTCCTTGTTGCCTTCCTCCAGCACCGTCTGCAATGACGCCAGGCCGATCGCCAGGGTGACGATGCCGGGCCAGTCGCCCTGCCGCAGCAGGCCGAGCCTCATGGGCGCCGGGCGGAGGGAGGGCCACAGCGTCGCCAGCATGATCGCGCCGGGGATCAGGTTGACGTAGAAGATGTA
>CAXTXZ010000062.1:0-3848 GCA_964248015.1 uncultured Rhodopila sp.
TATCCGACCCGCGGGCCGTAGTTCCACCAGAACACGGCCAGCGTGGCCAGCGCGACCGTGACGTAGATGACCCGCCCGGTCACGTCCATTGCCACGGAGTGCCCGTAATACTTCTTGTTTCGTAGAATTTCGGAAAGAAAGCCGAAGACCATGCTCATGAGGCAGAGGGCGAAGAAAATATAGAAGATATATTCCAGCGCCACGGTATAGCCTAGCGGCGGCAAGTTGTTGCTGATCGAGATCAGCATCACCGCGCTGGTGAGGATTCCCGTGACGGGGATGGTCGTCCGCTCCTTGGCCAAGGTGGGCGGGAAGAACAGCGTCGCGAACACCACGAGCGCCAGCAGGAAGAGCGGGATCAGCGTTTTCATCATGAACGCCGTCACGTTGCGCTTCAGCACGATGGCGGTGTCCAAGCCGGCGTAAACGATGCGATTGGCGGTGTTGAACAGCGCCGGCTCGCCAAGCGTCGAGCTGACGGAGAACGAGTCCACGAACGGACGCACGGCGACAGCTTGCCAGACCTCCAGGTTGCGGAACGCCTCGCTGGCCGCCGCGTCGTGGCCGGGCTTGTCGAGTTGCAGGCCGAACGCGTCGATGACGTAGGCGATTTCCTGCAACGGGTGTGACTGGCTTTGAAGGCGGATCAGCAGGGATTGCTGATCGAACGGGTAGTCGTGCAAGTCGTAGCTCGCCTTGAATGTGCCGCTGACCTGGTAGAGCCGGTAGTTGAGTCCGTCCTCGTTTCGTGACCGCAGCGGCTTGGCGGGGTCGAAGTTGCCTGTGAAGTCCGAAAACCTCACTTGCGTCGGCAGGTCGTCGGTCCCGGCGTAGCGCATCCAGAGATAGAAATCGACGTTGAACGTGCCTTCCTTCACGTCCACCCGGTTCAGGTGCGTAAGCTCGACGCCGGTGTAGACGACCCGTTGCAGCCAGAAGAAGCCTTCGCCAATTTGGACGATGTGGCCTTGCTCGATCTCGCGGCCGATGTCGACCAAGTCCGGGTTCTGCACGCGCACGAGTTGCAGCGGCGCGCTGACGATGCGGCCCTCGCGGAAGAAGCCGAATTGCAGGGAGCGCGGCATCTGCCGGCCCGCATCGAAATACAGTGGCCCGTTGATGCCGAGCACCGCGGTGGCGGGACTGTTGATGCTGGCCAACGCCGCCCGCACCGCATCACGGTCGGCATCCAGCGTCGCCGGCGTGTCGCCAAGATGCGCGTTGCGCAGCGCCGCCACCAGCAATCGCGCGGCGTCCTGGCCCGACGCCGCGTTCCAGCCCGGCGGCTTGCCGGTGCGCGCCTGGACGCTCGCGACAAGCTCCTGTCCGAGCTGGCCTGTGTTGTCCAGGATCATCGGCGCGATGGCGAACACGTTGTCCGTGAAGAAGCCTGGCGTATCCAGCTCTTCCGGTTCGTTGGCGAACCGCTTCGCGAAGGCATCGTCGGCGGCGCCGCCGGCGAGGATCACGGTTGAGCGGATGCCATGCTTGCGGATGGCGCGCAGGAGAGGCGGGGTGACGTCGGGCGCCACGCCCAGGACGATGATGCGCGGTTCGGGCGCCCGCGCCAGCGCCTCCGCGATCGCGGCGGAGGATTTCTCGGCGGCCTCGCCAGACTCGACCACGAACATCCTGGGTGGCGTCCCATTGCTGCCATTCAAGAAGCCGGTCCAGAAGCTGCTGCCGTAGGGGTCATCACTGGTGACCAGGTTGATTTCCGGCGTCCGGGAGGACGTCGTGGCGTGGTTGAGCAGCACGGTGTGGATGTATTCGGCCATGAAGGCGCCTTGCACCGTGTTCGGCGACACCGCCTGGAAGCACCAAGGGTTGTCGACAGTCACCTCATCGGCGCCGGCAAGGCCGGTGAGCGCCGCGATGTGCCCGGCCAGGTAGCCGGGGCCTGCCGCGACGGAGGTGGTGCTGAGCGAGTGGCCGAGCACGGCCACCGCCGGGCTTTTCAGGATCGCCGCCACGTTGGCCTTTGCCACCGCCGGACTGCTCTGGTCGTCGAAATCCTGAAGCGCCACCTGGCGGCCGTTCACCCCGCCCGCCGCGTTGACCCCGTCCAGATAGATCTGGATGGCGCTCCGGACCTCCTTGCCAAGCCCGCTCGCGCCGCCTGTCATGGAGCTGGCCAGGGCGATGACGACCGGCGCCGGCCGCTGCGCGATTGCCCAGACCAGCCCGCCCACGGCCACGAGCAGCAGCACGGCAGCCGCCGCGACGCGGGCGAGGACGCGCGTCGTGCGGCGCTGTTCAAGCGGGGCAGCCGAAGGGCGGGACTGGTCGTCAGGCATCTCGTTCCCTCTCACGACTTTGAAGACAGCCTGGAATGATTTGGGGGAGCCACTTGCCGCATCGCCAATTCGCGCAAATCCCCTTCTGTCCGAGTGCGATCGCGGCCTCCGCCCACTTCAGGCAGAGCAGTGCAGGAAACGTGCCGCCCGCGCCATTGGCCGACGGCGCACGCACAGCAGCGGAAACATTGCGGCCACAGAAAAACAATGGGGCGGAGGGATCATTCTTCGGCTGGCCTCCTCTTTTGCAATGACAGCGAACACGCCTTGGCCGGGATGGCCGCCATTGCCGTTCCGTCCATGCCCAGCCTCGGGGTCAGGCGAAAATCCCGAGGCCCTCGGTGAATTTTGTCGTGTAAGCCTTCCTGTAGTCCACCGCCGGCTTGAGCAGGTTCGCCGAAACCAGGAAGTCGCGCGTCGCCTTCCAGCGGGCGTCGCTCATGGTGCCGATGCCCTTCGTGGCGGCCTCGCCACGGTCCAGCACGTGCATCTCCTTCATCTTCCGGATGGCGAACGCGATCTGCTCATCCGGCTCATTCGGGCTGTCGGCCTGGATCAGCTTGTTCGCCGGCGCTGGGTTCCTGAAGTAATCGACCCATCCCAGCATCGAGCACCTGACGAAGGCGGCCACTGCCTCCGGGTTCTTCTCGATGAAGCTGTTGTTGGCGATCAGCGTGTTGCTGTAGGGCGGATAACCGGCGTCGGCCAGGAGAAAGAAATTCACTTTCTTGCCCTGCTTCATCGCCTCGTACGGCTCCGACGATGGATAGCCCTGCATCGAAACCGTTTTGTCCAGGAGAAAGGGTTGCAGGTCGAACGTATCCACCCCAGCCATGGCGTCAGTGTAGCCGTATTCCTGTTTCAGCCAGGGCCAGAACGTCGTGTGCGACGACGCGGCGATCAGGATTTTGCGCCCCTTCAGGTCGGCCAGCGACGTGACGTCGGCATGCGTCATGATGCCTGCCAGATCGAACTGGAAAGCGGCGGCGACGGCGGTGACCGGCAGGTTCCTCTCGATCGCGATCAGCAACTGGATGTCGTAGCCCATGATGATGTCCGCGGCGCCGCCGGTCAGCAACTGCATCCCGTTGACCTGCGGCCCACCCATCCTGATGGTCACGTCCAGGCCGTTCCGCTCGTAAAGCCCGGTCGCCTTCGCCTGGTAGAAGCCGCCGTGCTCCGCCTCGGCGAAAAAGTTGGTCAGGAACGTGATCCTGGCCGGCGCGGCAGCCCGCGCGCGACGCCTGGGCGTGGTTGTCGCCGCGAGGCCGGCAGCCCCGGTCAAGGCGGCGCGGCGAGTCAACAGTGCAAGCTTGGCCATGCGCAACAACCCTCGTCAGTCCGTGGCGCGGGAAACCGTGTGTGACGCGCGGGCCGCAAGGCGATCGTCCAAGGCTTCTCGCAACAGCAAGAGGTTGATACGGATGGTCAGGTCATTGCAGACGACCCCTCACAAGCTTGTCATTGGGCTGGGACGGCTTCTCGGCGCCTTGCTCGATTTCGTGCGGCAAATCGTGGCGCCGATCTTGTACGCGATCCCGGCGCAGGCGC
>CAXTXZ010000062.1:3948-11396 GCA_964248015.1 uncultured Rhodopila sp.
GACGTGGTCCAGCCGCGCAACCTGGCGACGTCGGTGACGGCGGAGGAGCGGGCCAGCGGTTCAGGGATCGCCACGGGCTTATCCAAACCGTGTCCAGCCCGAACCATGCCCAGCCATGGCCGGATGCTTGCGGGAACGGCAGGCTGCCAGACGGAAAAGGCCATGGCACGTCGCAGTCCGGTTGTGACTGCAACATGTCATGACTCATTGTTTCTAAAGCAAATTCACGCCTCCAGGCCTTTCGGCCCCCTGGCGATCCGCTTTAGAAGGCGGGTGGCTTTGAAGCCGCCATGCCTGTCTCTGTCCTGGCGCTTGCCACCGCGTTCCCCACCTCCTGGACGGCTTGCGCATGCATGTCCGCCTGGAATCGGCTTGAATCCTCGCCGACCGCCTTTAGCGGCTCATGCACCGCTTGCTCCAATCCCGAGCAGGCGCCCACGGCCTTCTCGGCCACCAATTGCGGCGCTTCCGTTGTTTCCCTTGCCCTCCGCTCGGCATCAAGCCGCAAGCACAGCGCCCAGGCGTCCGTCGCTGCCTTCACCTTTGCCCACGCCGCTGGCCTCGGGTCGTTGGAGGCGGGCTTCGCGGCCGTCGCGGGCGTGGCATGGGAAGGCGTGCGCCGAGCCTCCGGCTGGCGTTTCGGCGACCGCTCCGCTGGCCCGCATTCGTATGCTACCCGCTTCAGCGTCGGACTGGTCCACACCGCCTTTGTCCGCCGATAGGACCGCCCGTACTGCCGGCAATGGCTTGCGGCCTGCTCGTCCATGTCCTGCATCGGCACTGGCCCGGCATCTTGCACAAGGAATTCGAACCGGCCGGGGGACGCGTCCGTGACGCTTATTCGTGGCCCGGCACAGCCGGCCAGGGCGGCGATGCATACTCCGGCGGTCCAGCGGTTCATCCGATTCTATTCCAAAATAGCAATTTCGTTCAGATCGTCAGGCGCTGTAATCCCACAAACAGTTGAAACCGTATTGGGTTCCGATCAAGATCTTCGGGCTGGTTGAGTGAGCGCGAGCGGCACCATCGCCACGGCGACTTTTATCTTGTCGCCGCCATGAAACCTTCTTTCGTCACGGTTCCCACGACCTGCCAGCGTTGCCGGCGCCATGGGGGAGCACGCGTTCAGGACGCGGGCCAAGCGCCTTGCGGAGCCGGCGCCGACCGTCAGGCGCCGCAATGATCGAATGGCGACGGAGCTGTTAAAGCTCCAGCGTGCCCCGCGTCACCGGGACGCAGCTTCCGGCGATGGCCGCATGCACCCCTCCCTCCGCCGTCTTGCGGGCCGAGGCGATTATCTGGCTGGGACGGCCCATTTCCATGCCCTGCTCGATCTCGTACCGCAGGTTGACATCCTCGCCGGGGGCCAGGGAGGTCAGCAAGGCGGCCAGGGCGGCGTTGGCGCTGCCGGTGGCGGGGTCCTCCAGCACGCCTGACAAGGGAGCGAACATGCGGCTGCGCAGGCGCGGCGCGTCCTCGTTGATCCTGGCGTAGACCAGCACGTTGAAGCGTTCGGCGAGATCGGGGAAGCGGGACGCGCCGTCCCGGAAGGCGGACAGGGCGGGACTGGCGCGGCCAAGCGCGTCAAGCGAGGCGACCTCGGCGATGACGAAGGGCGTGCCGACGGACGCGACGACCGGAGCGTGCGTCCCGGTCACGATGTCGTCCGGTGACAGGCCGGCGCAGGCGGCGACCAGATCGGCGGGAATGGCGATGCCGAGGCTCAGCGGGCGCGGCGCGGACACTTGGGCGCCGGAAACCGCGCCCTCGGCGTCGCGCAGGATGCCCACGCGGACGAGGCCGGCAAGCTCCTCGAACGTGTAGCGCTCCGGCCGGTCGCTGGCCAGGCGGGCGAGAACAAAGCCGGCGCCGACGTTGGGATGGCCGGCGAAGGGCATTTCCGTTCTTGGCGTGAAGATGCGGACGCGGGCGCGGTTGGCGGGGTCCTCGGGCGGCAGGACAAAGGTTGTCTCGGACAGGTTGAACTCGCCGGCGATGGCCTGCATCTGCGCGCCGGCCAGGCCGCTGGCGTCGGGGAACACCGCCAGCGGGTTGCCGCCGAAGCGGCGGCCGGTGAAGACGTCAACGGTGACGAAGTCGTAGGCGGGCATGAGGGGATTGTCCTTGATTGGTTGCGATATGGCGCCTTGATGCTTGCGATTCGAGAGGGAACGGCGGGACGGGTTGACTGGGCAGGCCATGGCGCATTGTTTCCCAAGCAGATTCACGCCTCCGGACCTTTCGGCCCTCCGGCGATCTGCTTTAGGCGGGCCTCCGATGCCTCGATCAGCGGTTGTTGCCGGACCCGGAAACACGGCATCGCCGGCGGAGGTTGGTTCAGCCTGTTGGCCCACGCCTGCCTCGGGCGCCTTCACGGCCTGGCGCCGGCGGTCCGGTTAGTTGTCCAGCCGCCCCTTGCCTATCAAGGTTCGATGAACGGCGTTGGCTAAAACTCCCGCGGCAACAGGCGGTCGATCGAGTACCGCCCGCCGCCCCGCGCAAGGATGGCGAGGCAGAGCAGGTCCCAGAGCAGCGCGTATTCATAGCCTTGCCGGGTCCAGAAGTATCCGTTCGGCCACAGGATCACGGCGATGATGACGGTCATTTCGATGATGATGGACAGCGCCGCCAACCGGGTGAGCAGGCCCACGGCAAGCATGACGGCGCCGAACAATTCCACGCAGCCCACCATGTAGGCGACCGCCAGCGACAGGTCGGGGCCAAGGCCGCCGAGCGCCGCCTTGGCCGTGCTGGCGGCCCCTCCTTGGAACAGCTTTGCCACGCCATGCGGCGCCAGCACCATGCCGGTGCAGAACCGCATGAACGCATAGCTGAACGGCGCGAAGGCACGGTAAAGCCCGGCGGCTTGCGGGACGACGAGGCGATGGGCGACTATGTCGCCATCCATGGGATTGCCCTTTCGCATGAACGGTTAGCGAGATGACGCGATGCTGTCGCGGCCAGCGCGGCGCCCTTCTGGAGCCAGCGACCGCTGGGGATCGTGCCACGGCGCCCGTTCCCCACGCTCCCGCGCGCGCCGCCGGAGCGGCGGGTGGCGAAGGCGCCGAGGGTAATCAAGCCGCAGCCTGGCATGGCGGGATTGTCCTGGGTCGCTTGTGAGTTTGGGTTGATGACCAAATGAACATGCCTGCGTGCTTAACTGCTGCCCCTGCGCCAGGCTAGGATTGGATTGCGCCAAGAGGATTCGGCCATGGCCCAGCGCTTCGACAGCTTGATGCGGACGAGGAACTTCGGACAAGCAAGCTTGCGCCAACCCTTTGAGCCATGGATGTTTCCCCTTGCCCCTTGAATTCCCGGCCTCGCATGGGAAGCAGCGGCGACGGGGGAATTGTCAGGCGGGCTTGACGACCTGCCGCGCCTGATCGAGCATCCGACGCACCCCAAAGGCCGAAACATGCCGGCTGCCAGGGCCATGGCGCGTCGCAGCCCAGTTGGGACCGCGATGCGCCATGGGCCATTGCTTTCCAAGCGGATTCACGCCTGCGGACCTTTCGGCCCTCCGGCGATCCGCCATGGGAGGCGCGCCATGAATGAAATTCAGCCATGCCAGCATTGCTCGGTTCCTGAAAAGATGACCAGCACGCTAGTTCCGTTCGCCAAGGCGCCGATGCGCGGCATCCCTTGGGATGATGTGCCGGAAGCGCGACGCGCCGTCATGCGCGCCGTCAAGGGCAAGGGCACCAAGCCCGAAATGGCCGTGCGTCGCCTTGTTCACGGCATGGGATACCGCTACCGGCTGCACCGCAAGGACCTTCCCGGCAAGCCCGATTTGGTTTTCGGGCCGCGCAAGAAGGTGATATTCGTCCATGGGTGCTTCTGGCACCAGCATTCCGACGCCGGATGCCGGGGCGCCCGGATGCCGCTGACCCGATCCCAGTACTGGCGCCCGAAACTGGAGCGCAACAAGGAACGGGACAGCCGCAACGTGACGGATCTCAACCGGCTTGGATGGGACGTCCTGGTCCTATGGGAATGCAGCTTGAAGGACATTGACCAAACCTCTGTCGCCATCAGGGCATTCCTGGGCGGAACCGGGAAAGCGGGCGGGCATGGTTGACGCGCTTCCTGGCTATTACGAGTTCTTCGCCGGGGGCGGCATGGCGCGGTCTGGCCTTGGCGATGGCTGGCGCTGCCTGTTCGCCAATGACTTCGACCCGATGAAGGCCGCGACCTACGCCGCCAACTGGGGCGGCGACCACTTCGTTCGCGGCGACGTGGGAAAGGTGCCGACATCCGCGCTTCCCGGCAAGGCGGACCTCGCCTGGGCGTCGTTCCCTTGCCAGGACCTTTCCCTTGCGGGGGACGGGGCCGGGCTTGGAAGCGCCGAGGCGGCGGCGAAGACCCGGTCAGGGACTTTCTGGCCTTTCTGGGCCTTGATGGACGGCTTGCGCCTGGAAGGCCGGGCGCCCCGCGTCATTGTCCTTGAAAACGTCCATGGGGCCTTGACGTCCCATGGCGGGAAAGACTTCGCGGCCATCGGGGAAGCGCTGTCGATGGCCGGCTACCGCTTCGGCGCCATGGCGATCGATGCCGCGCGCTTCGTGCCGCAAAGCCGCCCTCGGGTGTTCTTTATCGCGGTTGGCCATCGCATTCCCCTGCCTCCTGGCTTGGCCGATGACGGGCCGTCGGCGATCTGGCACCCGAAGGCGCTTGTCGTCGCCCACTCGGGGCTTTCCGCGGCGGCGAAGGCGCGCTGGGCCTGGTGGCGGCTCCCGGTCCCCTCGGCCCCCGTGGCGACGCTGGCCGAATTGATCGAGGAGCGGCCATCCGGCGTGGCGTGGCACTCGCCGGAGGAGACCATGCGCCTGCTCGGCATGATGTCGCCCCTGAACCGGGCCAAGGTCGAGGCCGCCAAGCGGATGGGCGGGCGCATGGTCGGCTGCGTCTACCGGCGCACGCGCCCGGACGTGGACGGCATCAAGAGGCAGCGCGCCGAGGCGCGCTTCGATGGCGTCGCCGGGTGCTTGCGCACGCCGGCGGGCGGATCGAGTCGGCAGGCGATCCTCATTGTGGAGGGCGATCTGGTTCGGTCCCGGCTTCTCTCGCCGCGGGAGGCCGCTCGGCTCATGGGCCTGGGCGAAGGCTACAAGCTGCCGGCGCGCCACAACGACGCCTACCATGTCGCGGGCGATGGCGTGTGCGCTCCCGTGGTGCGGCATTTGGCCCGCCACCTGCTGGAGCCGCTGGCCGCTTCGCGAGAGCCGGCGCGGGTGTTGGCCGCGTAGCGGAAGGGCGATCGATCTTGCGTTCCGCCGCCAGGCGGTCCGCACGCTGACGAACCGGGTTGGCTGCTACGCGCTTTGCGATCTCGACCAGGCGCCGGTCCACGTCGGCCAATCGACGGACGGCATTCGCGCAAGGGTCAACAGGCGCCTGACATCGGCGCGGCCGGACATCGTCGCGAACCGGCAAGTCGATGTCTGGGAAATCGCTTGGGCGTGGGCCTACCCTGGGGACTGCGCCTCGGACATCACGCCGCTTGAGGACGCGTTGTTTCACGAGTTCAATCCCAAGTCGGCTCTGATGAACGGCAAGGCGCCAAGGAAATCCCTTGATCCCGTTGAAGCGCCGAAGCCTTCGCAAACCGTGCAAGTCATGGCGGGCGCGGAAATCGAGGAGAAACGTGACCCGGCGCTTCGCCTGCCTCGGCAAGCTGAGCATTACTCGCAAATCGTTGGGCATTTCCTTGCCGTGAAGAACTCCAAGGAAATCGCGGGCGCGATCCAGGCTCATTTCGTCCGGTTGCGGAAATACCATGACGCGCTTCTGGGGCTGGCGGTCGAGGTGGAAGGCGACAGCGGCTCAGACGGCTAGGCCGCTCCCGACGGCCCAAAGGCCGAGCAGGGTGACGAACACCAGGATTGCCAGGCTTGGCAGCAGCAGGGACACGATGCCGGCCAGGAGGTTCACGACGCCCTCAAGGATCAGCAGGCCCCACCGTTCATGCCGCGCCGCCGCGCGCCCCCCGGCGACAATGGCGAAGACGCCCTCCGTCAGCATGTAGAACGCGAACAGGAGCACAAGGGCCTGAAGGGTGGCGAACGGCAGGATCAGCGCCGCGAGGCCGAACAGGATGCCGACCGCGCCACGCAGCGCCACGGCCCACCAGTTGCGGGCAAGGGCGACGCTCATGGCGTCCATGACCGAGCCGTACGGCGCCGTGCCTCCACCGAGTCTCGCCGAGCCTATTGAACCGGACATCTTGCTTTCCTTCTTGCCGCCATGCGCCAGGGCCGACCTGATCACCGGCCGCTGCCGGGCGGGCACTGGCCTTTCAGGTAACTGGCCGATTTGGCGGACGCAACCTACGCTGTCGCGCTTGCCGCTCACTGTTGGGCGACTGTTCGATCCCGCGCGCGGGCCTGGTAGCTGGTTTGGGGCGATGTAGCCATCGCTTGGCTGTGTTGTCCGTTTGATGGCAGGCCAACTCCGGCGTCATTATAACGCATCGCAGTCCAGTTGGGACTGCGATGCGTTATAATTCTTGGTTTTCCACGGCAGATCCATGCCTCCGGACCTTTCAGTCCTCCGGCGATCCGCCATGGGCAAAACGCCATGCCGCCTTGCATTGTCATGGCATGGGCGGGGGGATGCCGGGCAGGTTTGACCATGCCTGGGCCAGGCCTGGGGCGCAGGCGATGATGGGGTTGCCGTGGCTGGCGCCGCCGCCCAGTAAATCGCTGACGGCGGCGCCAGCCTCGCGCAGGATGACCAGCGCGGCGGCGACGTCCCACAGGTTGATGTGCAACTCGACGTAGCCGTCGATGCGGCCGGCCGCGACATCCACCAGGCCAAGCGCGCCGGAGCCGCCATGGCGCAGGCTGGAACCCTGGCTCAGGACAGCCTGGCACAGGGCGAGGTAATCCGCCTGGAGGCAGCGGCGGGACCAGCCGACCTCCATGATGGCCTGGGCGACGGTCCGTGTGCCGGCGACGTGGATGGGGGCCTGGTTCAGGTGGGCGCCCTGGCCGCGGCGGGCGGTGACCGTTTCCCGCAGCGCGGGGGCGACGATGACGCCGATCAAGGGCGTGTCGCCCTCCAGGCAGGCGAGCGAGACGCAGAAACGAGCGCCGCCACGGGCATAGTTCGAGGTGCCGTCGATCGGATCGGCCACCCAGCGCAGGCTGCCGCTTCGGGCCGTGCCGCCCTCCTCGCCCTGGAAGCCGTCGGCGGGGAAGGCGGCGGCCAGGCGGTCGGAAAGGAAGCGCTCAACGGCGCCGTCGGCTTCGGTCAGCCAGTCCTGCGGGCCTTTCAAGGCGCCCTTGGATGCGCCGGGCGGCGGGCGCATGGCCATCGCCGTTCCGGCCGCCTCGGTCGCCAGGGCAACCGCGGCGTCGAACCGGGCCTGCAAGGCGTCCGTCATTCAGATGGCGGATGAGGGCGAATCGGGCGGCAGGGGCGGCTCAGGAGGGGACGGGTCCTCAGAC
>CAXTXZ010000063.1:0-4825 GCA_964248015.1 uncultured Rhodopila sp.
CCTACCACGCCAGCCTGCTGCACCTGTTCCACACCACGTTCAACATCTTCCGCGTCGGCATGCGGGCCAAATGCGTGCCCGACGCCGAGCATGGGCTGCACAGCATCATCTACGTGTCGAAGAACCAGGACCAGGACAGCGCCGGGGACTACAAGGCGCAGCAGATACGCTCGTACGACGAGGGCTTCCGGCTGGAGGACGACTCGATCCTGGCGATGGTGCAGGAATACGAGGAGGTCACGACCAACCACATCCAGCCGATCTTCCCGCAACTGGTGATCCAGCAGATCCACAACACCCTGGTCGCCCGGCAGTTGCTGCCGAAGGGGCCGGACCACTTCGAACTGGTCTTCCATTTCTTCGGCTATGAGGACGACACGCCTGAACTGCGCAAGCTGCGCATCAAGCAGGCCAACCTGGTCGGGCCGGCGGGCTACATCTCGATGGAGGACACCGAGGCGACCGAGCTGGTGCAGCGCGGCACGATCCGCGACGGCGAGACGAACTCGGTGATCGACATGTCGCGCGCCGCCCCAGACGAGCAGGCGACGCTGATCACCGAGTCGCTGATCCGCAAGTTCTGGCTGGGCTACCAGAACCTGATGGGCTTCGAGACGACGCCCATGACAGGGGCCTGACGGCGATGGAAGACCTGATGATCCGGCTGGAACTGCTGGCCTTGCAGGACCGCTACGTCGCCGCCCTGGACAACGACCGGCTGGAGGACTGGCCGGGCAT
Source organism: uncultured Rhodopila sp. (assembly GCA_964248015.1). Classification (GTDB taxonomy): domain Bacteria; phylum Pseudomonadota; class Alphaproteobacteria; order Acetobacterales; family Acetobacteraceae; genus Rhodopila. The sequence goes on from CAXTXZ010000063.1 coordinate 739, forward strand.
GTTCGTGGAGGACTGCCTGTATGAAATTGTTTCCAAGGAGAACGAGGACCAGGGCCTGCCGGCGCCGGTGATCCACTGCGACAATGCCCGCATGCTGCGCGACCGGGTGCTGGCGCTGCGCAACGCCAACATCTACGAGAAGCCGCAGTACCGGCATTGCGTGTCCGGCATGGAATGGACGGCGGAAGCGAATGGCGGGTACTTCATGCGGACCAGCTATGTTGTGGTGAACACGGCGGCGGACGGCACTTCCGAGGTCTACCAGGCCGGATGCTACCTGGATCGGGTGGAGCGGACGGAGCAGGGCCTGCGGTTCCGGTCGAAACGCTGCATTTATGACACGTTGCGGGTGCAGACCGTGCTCGCGTTCCCAATCTGATGCGCGGCGCCAGGAGGCTCTTGCCCATGCAAAGACGCACGCTGCTGGGCGGGGCCGCCGCTGCCGCCATGCCAGGAATGGTTCGGGCGGAGCCGGCTGGCCTGAAGGTCGCCTTCATTGCCACCCTGTCCGGGCCAGGCGCGGCGATCGGCAACCAGATGCGTGACGGCTGGCTGCTGGGCCTCAAGCGCCTTGGCGGCAAGCTGGGCGGCGTGCCGGCGGAAACGCTGGTGATCGACGACGAACTGAAACCCGACGTGGCGGTGACCAAGATCGGCGCGGCGCTGGAGCGCGACAAGGTTGATTTCGTCGTCGGCGTGGTGTTCAGCAACATCCTGCAAGCCATCGTCCGTCCGGTGACCGAGAGCGACACCTTCCTGATTTCCGCCAATGCCGGCCCGTCCACCCTCGCCGGCAAGGGCTGCAACCCGTTCCTGTTCGTCACCTCCTACCAGAACGACCAGCCGCACGCGGCGATGGGGCAGGTGGCGCAGGACGCCGGCTACAAGCGCGTCTTCGTGCTGGTGCCGAACTACCAGGCCGGCAAGGATTCGGCCAACGGCTTCAAGAGCCGCTTCAAGGGCGAGGTCGTGGACGAGATCTACGTGCCGCTGAACCAGCTCGATTTCTCCGTCGAGGTGGCGAAGATCGCCGCGGCCAAACCCGACGCGGTGTTCGCCTTCATGCCTGGCGGCCTGGGCATCAACCTGGTGCGCGCCTACCGCCAGGCCGGGCTGGCAAGCATACCGTTCCTGTCCACCTTCACAGTGGACGAGGCCACCCTCCCCGCGCACGGCGACGCGGCGCTTGGGTTCTTCACCTCGGCCACCTGGGCGCCCGACTTCGACAACCCGCAGAGCCGCCAGTTCGTCAAGGATTTCGAGGCGACCTATGGCTACGTCCCCGGCAACTACGCCGCGCAATCCTATGACGCCGCGCTGCTCGTTGATTCAGCCGTCCGGCAGGCCGGCGGCAAGCTGGCCGACAAGGCAGCCCTTCGCCACGCGCTGGAGAAAGCCGATTTCCAGTCGCTGCGCGGCAACTTCCGCTTCGGCTCCAACCACTACCCGGTCGAGGATTTCTTCCTGTGCAAGGTGGTGAGGCGGCCTGACGGCAAATACCAGACGGAAACGGTCCACAAGGTCCTGTCCAGCGAGGTTGACAGCTACGCCGCCGAATGCCGCATGGCCTGATGCCAGGGCTTGGCCGATCCGTCACGGCGGCGTCACCCTCGTCCGCATGACTGTCAACCTGCTGCTGGTCCAGTTGCTGAACGGCCTGCAACTGGGCATCCTGCTGTTCCTCGTGGCGGCCGGGCTGACGCTGGTGTTCGGCGTCATGGACTTCATCAACCTCGCGCACGGCGTGCAGTACATGCTGGGGGCCTATCTGGCAGCCACGTTCGGCGGCTGGTCGGGCAGCTTCTGGATTGGGCTGCTGCTCGCCCTGCCGGCCTCCCTGCTGCTCGGGTTGGCCCTGGAACTGCTGGTGTTCCGCCATCTGTACGGCCGCGACCACCTGAGCCAGGTGCTGGCCACCTTCGGCATCATCCTGACGCTGGACGAGGCGGCGCGCGCCATCTGGGGCAGCACCCCCCTGAACGTGCCGCAGCCCGAGGGCCTGGGCGGCGGCATCCCGATCATGCCTGGCCTGATCTATCCCGCGTATCGGCTGGTGATCATCGCGGCCGGGCTGGCCATCGGGCTGCTGCTCTGGCTGCTGGTCGAGCGCACCCGCATCGGCATGCTGGTGCGCGCCGGAGCGACGCATCCGGCCATCGTCGCCGCGCTCGGCGTCAACATCCGGCGGCTGTTCGCCGTGGTGTTCGGCTTCGGCGCGATGCTGGCTGGCTTCGCCGGCGCGATGGCGGGGCCGGTCTTCGCGGTCGAGCCCGGCATGGGCGACGGCGTGCTGATCCTGGCCTTTGTCGTCATCGTGATCGGCGGCATCGGCTCGATCCGCGGCGCTTTCCTGGCGGCCCTTCTGGTCGGGCTGCTCGACACCCTGGGACGCGCGCTGCTGCCCGACCTGCTCCGCCTCGCCCTCAGCCCTTCCGCCGCGCGGCAGGCCGGCGCAGCCCTGGCCTCCATGCTGGTCTATGTCGTCATGGCGGCCATCCTGTTCTTCCGTCCGGCCGGGCTGTTCCCGGCCCGCCAGGCATGAGGCTGCTGCTGCCCGTCGCAATGGCGGCGGCGCTCGGCGCGGCCCCGTTCGCCGGCTTCGGTTCCGGCTTCGCCCTGACGCTGCTGTCGCGCGCGATGATCCTGGGCATGGCGGCGCTCAGCCTGTCGCTGCTGGTCGGCGGCGCGGGCCTGGTCAGCCTGGGGCACGCCGCGCTGGTCGGCGTCGGCGCCTACACTGTCGCCGCGCTGGATGCCGTCGGCCAGACCGAGGCGCTGGTGGTGTTCCCCGCCGCGATGCTGGCGGGCGCGCTGTTCGCCCTGCTGACCGGCGCGGTGTCGCTGCGCACCAGCGGCGTGCACTTTATCATGATCACCCTGGCGTTCGGCCAGATGGCGTTCTTTTTCGTTGCGTCCTTGTCGGTGCTGGGCGGCGATGACGGCTACACGCTGTACGCCCGCACCCTGTGGTTCGGCAGCCGTGTCCTGCGTGACCGGCTGGTGTTCCACTTCGTCTGCCTTGGCGCCCTGATGGCGGCCTGGCTGCTGTGTTCGGCGGTGCTCGGCAGCCGCTTCGGCCGCGTCCTGCGGGCGGCGAAGGAAAACCCGTTGCGCGTGCAGGCATTGGGTTTCTCTCCCTATCCGTATCGGCTGGTGGCCTATGTCCTGGCCGGCGCGATTGCTGGACTGGCCGGCGCTCTGCTCGCCAACGCCACCGCCTTCGTCTCCCCCGCGACATTGTCCTGGGGCCGCTCGGGGGAACTGTTGTTCATGGTCATCCTGGGGGGCGCGGGCCATCCGCACGGCGCAATGCTCGGCGCGCTCGCGATCGTGCTGCTGGAGGAATGGCTGTCGCATCTGCTTGCCCACTGGCGGCTGCTGTTCGGCCCGCTGCTGGTGCTGTCCGTGCTGTTCCTGCGCGGCGGGCGGGCCGGGAGCGCCGCGCGGCGCGCCCATGCCTGACCCGCTGCTGGAACTGCGCGGCCTGCGCAAGCGCTTCGGCGGCCTGACCGTGACAGACAATGTCTCGCTGGGCGTCCTGCCGAGTGAAATCCATGCGGTGATCGGGCCGAATGGCGCGGGCAAGACGACGCTCATCAGCCTGATCAGCGGCACGCTGCCGCCCGATGGCGGCACGGTGCTGTTCGCCGGCAACGATGTCACCCGACGCACACTGCCCCAGCGCGCCCGCCTGGGCCTGGCCCGCTCATTCCAGGTCACCAGCGTTGTTCCCGGTTTCAGCGCGTTGGAGAACGCCGCCCTGGCCGCGCAGGCCCGCGGCGGCTCGTCGTTCCGCTTCCTGCGCCCGGTCCGCCGGGATGCTGCCTTGAACGACCTCGCGTGGCAGGCGCTGGACCAGGTCGGCCTCGGGCCTCGCGCCGGAACGCTGGCCGGCGCGCTGTCGCATGGCGAGAAGCGGGAGTTGGGACTGGCGGTGGGCTTGGCCCGCGCCCCGCGCCGGCGGTAAGATCGCCGCCCCCGCCAAGGGCCTCCGCCACCCGCCAAGGGCCGTAGCCGCCCGAGTCGCTCATGGCGGCGATGCCGGTGACGAATGCGACCTCGCCCAACGGGGCCATCTCCCTTGGGC
>CAXTXZ010000063.1:4835-11333 GCA_964248015.1 uncultured Rhodopila sp.
GGCCTTGGCCAGCGCCCCGCGCCTGCTGCTGCTGGACGAACCCCTCGCCGGCGCGGGGGCCGAGGAAACCGAACGGCTCGTCGCCCTGCTGGCCTCGCTGCGCGGACGCTTCGGCATCCTGCTGGTCGAGCACGACATGCAGGCCGTCTTCGCGCTGGCCGACCGGATCTCCGTCCTGGTCCAGGGTCGCATCGTCGTCACCGGCGACGCCGCCACGATTCGCCAGCATCCCGAGGCACGCGCGGCCTACCTGGGCGAGGACGCGCTGGCCTGATGTTGCGGGTCGAGCACATCAGCGCCGGCTACGGCCAAAGCCAGGCGCTGTTCGACGTCTCCCTGTCCATTGGCGCTGGCGAGGTGCTGGCCCTGCTGGGCCGCAACGGCATGGGCAAGACCACAACCGTCGCCGCGATCACCGGCATGCTGCCCGTGTGGGGCGGCGCGCTGCTCTTCGACGGCCAGGCGATCACCGGCCTGCCGTCCTTCCGCATCGCGCAACGCGGCCTGGGGCTGGTGCCGGAGGGCCGGGAGGTCTTCCCAACCCTGACCGTTGAGGAAAACCTGGTTGCGACCAGCCGGAGCGGGCCAGCGCCGCGCTGGACGCTGGAGCAGGTCTGGGCGCTGTTCCCCCGCTTGCGCGAACGCCGCCGCAACCTGGGCAGCCGGCTGTCCGGCGGGGAGCAGCAGATGCTGGCCATCGGACGCGCCCTGATGACCAACCCCAAGCTGCTGATCCTGGACGAGGCGACGGAGGGCCTCGCGCCCGTGATCCGCGCGGAAATCTGGGCGGTGCTGGCGGCGCTGAAATCCGAGGGCCAGGCCATTTTGCTGATCGACAAAACCCTGTCCGCCGTGCTGCGCTTGGCCGACAGGGTCGTGGTGCTGGAAAAAGGCCGCTCGGTCTGGGCCGGCTCCAGCGCCGCGTTCGCCAAGGCGCCGCACATCCGCGACCAGCACTTGCATCTGTAAAGGGGAGAACCACCATGGCATCGGCAACCGGAATAACCCGCCACGGCGAAAGCCTGGGCAACGTCGTCTGGGACATCCTTGGCCAGACCTACAAGCCCGTGCAGGTGTCCGAGGCGTCCTTCGCGTTCGACACGCTGTTTCCACCCGGCACCTTCGTGCCGCCGCATTTCCATCCGGACCAGGATGAGTTCATCCGCGTGCTGGAAGGCGATTTCGACCTGTGGCTGGATGGCGAGGACTTGAAAGCCACTGCCGGCGACCTGGTCCGCATGCCGATGGGATCAAGGCACGGCATCTTCAACCATAGTCCGGCGCCGACGCGCGCGCTGTTCTGGGTCGCGCCGGCCCGGACGCTGTATGACCTGTTCACGCAGATCGATCGGGTGGCCGATCCGGCGGAGGTGGTGCGCATCGCGGCGCTGCATAACGTGCATTTCCTGCCGCCCTCGCCTTAAACCCTCAAGCCGCGGCGCGCAAATCGTCCGAGGAAGCGCCCTTGATCATGTCGGCGCCCTTCTCCGCGATCATGATCACAGCCGCATTGGTGTTCCCCGAAGGCACCGTCGGCATGATCGACGCATCGATCACGCGCAGCCCCGCGATGCCGTGAACCCGCAGGTTGTCGTCCACCACCGCCATTGGGTCAGGCCCCATCTTGCAGGTGCCGATCACATGGTACGTGGTCTGCCCGTTCTCCCGCGCCCATTGCAGCCATTCCTCGTCGCTCCGCACCTTCGGCCCTGGGTTCATCTCATAGGCGCGGTACTTGTCGAGCACCCGGTTGTCGATGATGCGCCGGCCGATCTTCATCCCATCGACCAGCACGCGCTGGTCATACGGGTCGGCCAGGTAGTTCGGTCGGATGGCCGGCGACGCCAGCGGGTCAGACGATTTCGCGTGGATCGAGCCTTTCGACTCCGGCCGGCACTGGTACACCGTCAGGGTCATGCCCGGTTCATGGTCCAGCACCCGCTTCTGCGCGTCGGGATAGCTGGCGTGAGCGAAATGATACTGCACGTCAGGCTCTTCCAGCTCCGGCCGCGTCTTGATGAAGCCATAGGCGATGCCGGCGGTGAACGTCAGGATGCCGCGCCGCTGGGTGTAGTACTTGACGACTTCCCTGGCCAGGGCGATGCCCCGGCTGCGCTCGTTCAGCGTCACCGGCAGCTTCACGCGCCAGTTCATGCGAGGCGCGAAGTGATCGCGGTAGTTCTCGCCGACGCCGGGCAGGGCGTGCGCCACCGCGATGCCCAGGGGCGTCAGCATCTCGGGGTTGCCGATGCCGGAAAGCTCCAGCAGGTGGGGTGATTTCACCGCGCCGGCCGCCAGGATCACCTCCCGGTTGGCGCGCGCTTCCTTGGCGACACCGCCCTGGAAGTAGGCGACGCCGACGGCGCGCTTGCCTTCCAGCAGGATCTTGGTGGCGACCGCCTCGGTCTCGATCTTCAGGTTGGGACGGACGCGGGCGGGATTGAGGAAGCCGCGCGCGGTTGACCAGCGCTCGCCGTTCCTCTGCGTCACCTGGAAATAGCCGAAGCCTTCCTGGCGGCCGTTGTTGTAGTCCTTGTTGCGGGGAAAGCCCTCGTCAACCGCCGCATCGATGAAGGCGTCCAGCAGTTCCGCCCGCTCGCGCATGTGGTCAACGTGCAACGGGCCGCCACGGCCACGGGATTCGTCCCCGCCCGGCGTGAAATGCTCCGACTTACGGAAATACGGCAGCACCGAATCGTAGCCCCAGCCGCGATTGCCGAACTGCGACCACGTGTTGTAGTCGAGCGGGTTGCCGCGGACATACAGCATGCCGTTGATCGAGCTGGACCCCCCCAGCGTCCGCCCGCGCGGAATGGGGATGCGGCGGTTGGCCAGGTTGGGCTCCGGCTCGCTCTCGAAGTTCCAGTTGTATTTCGGGTTGTTGAGCAGCTTGGTGAAGCCGGCCGGGATGTTGATCCACATCGAGCTGTCCTTCGGGCCGGCTTCCAGCAGCAGGACCGTGGCGCGCGCATCCTCGGTCAGGCGGTTCGCCAGCACGCAGCCGGCCGAACCGGCGCCCACGATGATGTAGTCGAAGTCGGCCATCTCTTATTCCCCCGTTTGTCTCGGTTTTATAGCGGTTGCCCCGGCGCGGGGGAAGATGTTGGCCCTGGCTTTGCGCGCCGGCGAAGACGGTGGCAAACAAGCCAAGCCATGACCAGTCCCGGACGATTTTCCTTGCTGTCACTGATGCGGCACGCCGGGGGCGACGCCTCGGCGGGGACCGCCTGGGCACGCCAGTGGCGTGATGCGCAGCCGAAGGCGGCCTATGACGTGGTGATCGTCGGCGCCGGAGGCCACGGGCTGGCCACCGCCACCTACCTGGCGCATGAGCACGGCATCCGCGAAGTCGCGGTGCTCGACAAGGGCTGGCTGGGCGGCGGCAACACCGGGCGCAACACGACGATTATCCGCTCGAACTACCTGCGGCCTGAAAGCGCCGCGCTCTACGAGCATGCGCTGAAGCTGTGGGAGGGCCTGTCGCAGGCGCTGAACTACAACGTGATGTATTCCGCGCGCGGCGTGCTGATGCTGGCGCACAACCATCATGACGTCCAGGTGTTCCGCCGCCACGTCCACGCCAACCGGCTGCAAGGCATAGACAACGAGTGGCTGACCCCGGAGCAGGCGAAAGCGTTCTGCCCGCCCCTGGACATCAGCGACCGCGTGCGCCACCGCGTCCTGGGCGCGGCCCTGCAACGCCGGGGCGGCGTCGCCCGGCATGACGCCGTGGCCTGGGGCTATGCCAGGGCGGCCTCGGCGCTGGGCGTGGACATCATCCAGGAGTGCGCCGTCACCGGCATCACCCGAGGCCCCGACGGCGCGGTGACCGGGGTTGAGACAACACGCGGGCCGATCGGGGCGCGGCGGATCGGCGTCGTCGCGGCCGGGCACACCAGCGTTCTGATGGCGATGGCCGGCGTGCGGATGCCGCTGGAATCCTTTCCCCTGCAAGCCTTGGTCAGCGAGCCGGTGAAGCCGGCCATGCCCTGCGTCGTCATGTCGAACACCGTGCACGCCTACATCTCGCAGTCCGACAAGGGGGAGATGGTGATCGGCGCCGGAACGGACGCCTACACCTCCTACAGCCAGACGGGCGGCCTGCACGTCTCCTGCGACACGCTCGCGGCGATCTGCGAGCTGTTCCCCTCGTTCCGCCGGTTGCGCATGCTGCGAAGCTGGGGCGGCATCGTCGACACCACGCCGGACCGCTCGCCCATCATCGGCCTGACGCCGGTGCCTGGCCTGTTCGTCAATTGCGGCTGGGGAACCGGCGGCTTCAAGGCGACGCCCGGATCGGGCCAAGTGTTCGCCGCGACCGTCGCCCACGGCGTCCCGCATCCCCTCGCCGCCCCGTTTTCCTTGGATCGTTTCGCGACGGGCCGACTGATCGACGAGGCCGCGGCGGCGGCGGTGGCGCACTGATGCTGCTGATCCCATGCCCCTGGTGCGGCAAGCGGCCGGAGAACGAGTTCCGCTACGGTGGCCAGGCGCACGTGGCAAGGCCGGCCGATCCGTCCACCGTCGATGACGCGGCCTGGGCGGCCTATCTCTACCTGCGCGACAACCCGCGTGGACGGCACGCGGAGCGGTGGCGGCATGCCCACGGCTGCGGGCGGTTCTTCAACTGCCTGCGGGACACGGTGACCGACCGCATCACGGCCAGCTACAAGCCAGACGAGCCGCCGCCATGACCCAGCCTTTGCGGCTTGCCACGGGCGGCCGCGTCGATCGTGCCCGGCCGTTGCGGTTCACCTTTGATGGCAAGCGCTACGAAGGCCTGGCAGGCGACACGCTGGCCTCGGCGCTGCTGGCAAACGGCGTGCATCTGGTTGGCCGCTCGTTCAAGTATCACCGGCCTCGGGGGATTGTCGCCGCGGGATCGGAGGAACCAAACGCGCTCGTCACGATCGACCGAGGCCCTGGCCGCGTCACGCCCAACCTGCGGGCCACGCAGGTCGAGCTGTACGACGGCCTGGCCGCGCGGAGCCAGAACCGATGGCCAGGGCTGCGCTTCGACCTCGGCGCGGCAGCCGGACTCTTCGCGCCCCTGCTTTCGGCGGGGTTCTACTACAAGAGCTTCATGTGGCCGCCGTCATTCTGGAAGCGGCTGTACGAGCCAGCCATCCGGCGCGCGGCGGGCCTCGGCCGGGCGCCGGTCACGGCCGACCCTGACCGGTACCTGCATCAGTACGCACACTGCGACGTCCTGGTCATCGGCGCTGGCCCAGCGGGCCTCGCTGCCGCCTGGGGCGCTTCGGCGACCGGCGCGCGGGTGATCCTGTGCGACGAACAGGCCGAACCGGGCGGCTCGCTGCTGGCGTCGCCCGAAACAACAATCGACGGCTGGCCCGCGCCCCACTGGGTGCGGGAGGTGCTCGCCGCGCTCGGCCCGCGAGTCACCATGCTGCCGCGCACCACCGCGTTCGGCTGGTATCCCGGCAACATGATCGGGCTGGCGCAGCGGCTGGCCGATCATCTGCCGCCTTCCAGCCCAATGCTGCCGCGGGAGCGTCTGTGGCACGTGCGGGCCGAGCGGGTCGTCCTGGCGGCAGGGGCGATCGAGCGGCCCCTGGTGTTTCCTGGCAACGACCGGCCGGGGATCATGCTGGCAGGCGCGGCGCAAACCTACTTGCGACGCTATGGCGTCAAGGTGGGGCAGCGCGCGGTTGTCGCAACCTCGGATGACAGCGCCTATGTCGCGGCGGCCGAGCTGCACGCGGCGGGTGTCGCCATTGCCGCCGTGGCCGACCAGCGGGCGCGGCCAGACAGCGAAGCGGTGGCGGCGGTGCGCGCGCTTGGCATCGCGGTCCATGCCGGAACCACGATCCTCGGCACGCAAGGCCGCTCGCGGGTGCGGGGCGCAAGGCTGTCGGACAGCACGGATGCCATCCCGTGCGACACGGTTCTGATGTGCGGCGGATGGACGCCAACCGTGCATATGTTCAGCCAGTCCCGTGGCCAACTGGGCTTCGACATGGCTTCAGGCGCCTTTCTGCCGTTCGAGGGCGCGGTCGGCGCTTGCGCGGGGGTGTTCGACTTGGCGGCGTGCCTGCTTGACGGAACGGCGGCGGGCGGCAGCCAGCCTCAGGACTTCACGGTCGTCGCGCCTTTCCCAGCGACGCGCTCCGAACCCGGACTGCCCGCATCCCCGCACCGCTTGGCGTTCGTGGATTTGCAGAACGACGTGACGACCAAGGACCTGCGGATCGCGACGGAGGAAGGCTTCACGTCGATCGAGCATGTCAAGCGCTACACCACGGCGGGCATGGCGACCGACCAAGGCAAGACGTCGAACCTGAACACGTTGCGCAACGTGGCCGAGATGACCGGGCAGTCGATGGACAGGGTCGGGCAGACGACGTTCCGCCCGCCTTACACGCCCGTCACCTTTGGCGCCTTCGCCGGGCCATGCCGGGGCGCGCTCTACGCCCCTGTCCGGCTGCCGCCCATCGCCGTGCCTGGCGCCGTGCTGGAAGACGTCGGCACGTGGAAGCG
>CAXTXZ010000064.1:0-9996 GCA_964248015.1 uncultured Rhodopila sp.
TAAACAAATAGGGCTTTCCGCCAATGCGATCCTTAAAGGCGGTCCAATAGGCTAGCCGCAAATAGGCTAGCCGCAAAACGTCTGGCTTTTCGTTCATTTAGGAGAACAAGGTTCTTCACTGTTTATTTGGCCGCTGCACAGATCGATCCGTCATGGGCGCCAGGGATCGTTAAAGGGAAAAACCTGCTCGTTGAGGTAAGCCCATCCGTTTTCCCATTCACCCCACCCGCACACGGCGCGCATGCTTGCGTGACCATGCCAGCGACCCGCCAAGCAACGTGCCAGCGTGGCGCGCCAGAAGCCGAGGCGACCATAAAGGCCCAGCCTCCACCCAGTTCTGCGTGTAGCCGCAATCGCCAAGGCTGCGCTTGTAGCGGTCCTCGCCCGCCAGGAAGTCATAGGTGTCAAACCCCTGCGCCAGGCTATGGCGGATCGCGGCATGATGGCAGGTCAGCCCCGGCTTGGCCTGCCCATCCGCCGCCCCGTAGTCGAACCCGCTCTGGTAAGCCAGCATCCGCCCCCGGAACGAGAAGCCGTGCAATATCCCAATGACGCCCGCGGGGCCGGAAACCCGCAGCAGCGCCGCTTCCCCTCGCGGCATCGCCACCTCGATCAGCGCGCGGTGGAACCGGCGGAAAAACGGTTCGGCGAAGCTGCCGGGCTTGCCGCGCGCCGCCCACGTCGCCTGGTGCAGGATGCCCATGGCATCCAGCATGGCCCACGCCTCCGCCACCGTTTCAGCGCGCTCCGTCTCGATCGCTCCGCCGCGCCCGTAAAACCTGTCCGAACGCCTGATCTGCTGGCGCGTGTTGGCGCTGCGCGCCGCAAGGTAATCGACCCCTGCCCGCCGCAGCGCCCGCAGATCGACGAAGGGCGACACGCGTGATCGCCGCAGCCAGACCAGCGCCGCCGAGGCCCGCGCCGCCGCCAGGGTGGCATCGCTGATGCCCGACAGCACGACGGCGTGGCGCGCGGCGACGGCGCGCAGGCAGGCCACGGTCAGTTCCTCGATCCGTCCGGCCTCGGCCAATATCCCGTTCTGCTCGACATAGGGACAATCCAATGCCGCCGACCCGCTCTCGCCCAGGCACAGCACGCCGCGCCGCGCGCGGTTGAACAGCGCCAGGGCGATCGTCCGCCCGTCCTCGGTGGCCTCGACCAGCACCGGATGGGCGAACCGCTCAGGCGCCAGGCAGCCGACCCACGTCCATGTCTGGAAAAAGGAGCACTCGGCGCGCGCCTCCAGATCCCGCCAGCGCGTGCCCAGTTCCAAGAAATCAACGGTTTCGGTGACACGGACAACCGTCACGCTCCGGCGGCATCCCCGCGCCACAAGGCCGCGTGCGAGGCGAACATCGCCGCCTGGTCGAAATCCCGGCGCGCCTTGGCCAGGTTGGCCGCGCCAATGGCCCGCCGAGCCGCCGGATCAGACGCCAGGGCCGCCAGCGCCTCCGCCATGCTGTCGTCATCCAGCCCGGTGACGAACGGCGCGTTCTCGGCGGCCACCATTAGCCTGACGTCGCCAACGTCGGTGGACACCACCGGCAGGCCGCTCGCCATCGCCTCGATGACCGACAGCGGCATCTGTTCGGTGTCCGACGACAGGGCGAACATGTCAAACCGGGCGTAAAAGGCCGGCGTGTCGGCCTGCTGCCCGGCGAACGCGACCCGTTCGGCCAGCCCCAGTTGCCTCGCCAGCGCCTGCAAGGCCGGACGCTCCGCCCCATCGCCGACAATCACAAGCCGTCCACGGGGCAGGCGAGCGAAGGCGCGCAGAAGGCGCGCGACGTTCTTTTCCGGGCGCAGGGCGGCAACCGTGCCGATGACGGGTTCCGCCGACCCGCGCGCCGACCCATCGGCCGCGAAGCGGGCCAGGTCAATCCCGTTCGGCACGTAGCGGATCACCCGCCCCGGCAGTTTCCAGATGTCACGGGCGATCCGCGCCAAATTCCGCGAGGGCAGCACCAGGGGCGTCCGCCCCAGCGCCACCCGCCGCACCAGGACGCGCCGGCGGATCTGCGCCTGCCGTTCCTCCGGCCCGAAGCCATCGACCACGTGCAGGTGCCGCGCCACCGGAGCGATGTTGGCCAGCGCGAACTCGATCGCCCCCCAGTTGCAGGTCACCAGCACATCCGGCCGCCAGCTTTTCAGGAAGCGGCGGAAGCGCCAAGCGTTCGCCAGCATCGCGTTCTTCGCCGCCTCCACGGGGGGGAACGCGACATCCAAATCTGGCCGAAGGCGCTCGCGGCAGGCCAGGTCGCCGTCAAGCGAAACGACGGCATGACGGAACGCGTCGCCGAAATGGTTGGCGATGGCGGCGAACCGCATCTGGGCGCCGCCCACCGCGAAGGTCGGGAACACATGCATGACCAGCGGCGCTGGCCGGCCCTCGCCCTGCTGCTGAAACGCCCGCTCCACTTGAACCGTCCCTCAGGTCTTGCGCCGACGCGACTGACCATGAACCGGCCGTGGCATACCGCAGCTTCTTGCGCCGCCGCAACGCTTTCCGGCGGGCCGTCCAGGGGGAGGGGGCGCGGATGCCGCCAGCGGCCGGTCAAACGGCGCGCCGCTTGCGCGCGCAAGCGCCACCGGCGCTGAAAGACCCCCCTGTGCGTCAGTCGCTGTCCGGCGGGATGACGTTCCGCGCCCGAGGCCCCAGCAGCGCCGCGCGCATGGTTTCCGCCGACTTGACACGGATGTCGTCCCAGGCCTGCGGCGTGTAGAACGCCGAATGCGGCGTGATGATCAGCCGGCCAAGCGTCCATGCCTCTCGTGCGCGGTACGCGCGCAACAGTTCAGGAACCGGCTCGACCGGCGGCTCGACCGGCACGACGTCCAGCCCGGCGCCGGCGAGGTGGCCGCTTTTCAGCAGCGCCGCCAGCGCATCAATGTCGATGATCGGCCCGCGCGCCGTGTTCACCACCACCGCGCCGGCCGGCAGCAGCGACAATTCCCGCAACCCCAGCAGCCCGTTGGTTTCCCGCGTCAGGGGCGCGTGGACGGACAAGGTGTCGGTCTGGCGCAGCAGGTCCTGCAAGGTAGCCGCCCGCTCGATCCCCAGCCCCAGTTCGACCCCATTCGGCAGATGCGGATCATGGAAGATGACCCGGAAGCCGAAGGCCTTGGCCCGCAGCGCGACAGCCGTGGCGATGCGGCCCATGCCAACAAGGCCAAACGTCTGCGCCGACGACCGGCGAACCAGCGGATCATCAACGTACCGCCACGCCGCCGGAGGTTCCGCTCGCTGCGTCTCATGGTGCAGCAGCAAGCCGCGCCGCAGCGTCAACGCCAGCGCCATGGCATGATCGGCGACCTCAGTCGTGCCGTAATCCGGCACGTTCAGGATCATGATCTGGCGCTCGGCGGCGGCCACCCGGTCCAGCCTGTCGTAGCCGACGCCCATGCGGCAGATCGCGCGCAGCTTGGGGAAGCGCGCCAGGTCAGCGGCGGAGACCTGGTGGCGCAGGATCATCAACCCCTCGGCCGCGGCGCAGTCCGCATCGGACAGGTCGGCCAGGGAAGCGGAGGCTGTCGGGAAGATGACCCGGACATCCGGCCCATAGATCCGCCGCTCCACGCTGTCATCCGGGTAGGAGTTCTCGGAGTACAGCACGGTGATCGCCATGACGTTTCGCTTCCCTGGAGAAGAATGGAGTTCGCCCTGGCGCCGCCGCGCGCCAGGAACGATATTGGCCTTACGGCTTGGACTGCTCCGCTTTCTTTGTCTGGTGATGGCCGATCGCCGCGCCGGTCGCAGCCCCGGCAACCGCATGCCCGCTGCCAACCTCATGGCCGGCCGCGGCGCCAACGGCAGCGCCCTTGACGCCCCCAGCCGGTTTGTCATCCGCGTGCGCGATCCCGACGAAGCCCAGGAACACCGCGGCCATTAAGTAGTATCGCATTTCGCTTCTCCCGTTATGCAACCAGTAAGACCCCCTCAGGGGGCCTGACAGCCTGTACTGCCAAACGCGCCTGTTGCAAAGCCAAGGCGATGGCCGTCAGTATGGCTGCCATGAGCCAGCGCCGATGCATCCTTGTGACCGGCGCCGCGAGCGGGATCGGCGCGGCGATCTGCCGCATGATGGCGGGACCGGAAACCGCCATCCTGCTGCACACCCGCCGCAACCGCGACGCCCTGGAAGCCGTCGCCGCGGAACTCCACGCGGCCGGCAGCCTGACGGCGACGGCGTTGGGCGACCTCGGCGATCCAGCCGTCGCGACCGCGCTGCCGGCCATGGCCACCCAGCGCTTCGGCCGGCTGGATGTGCTGGTCAGCAACGCCGGCTTCGCCGATCGCACGCCGTTCGCCGATCTGACCGACGCCGCGCTCAGAACCTCGACCGAGGCCATCCAGGGCGCGTTCTTTCGCCTGTGCCGCGCCGCCCTGCCGGCGCTTCGGGCCGCCCCGGAAGGCCGTGTCGTCGCGGTTTCCAGCTTTGTCGCCCATGCCTTCCGCACCGACGTCGCCACCTTCCCCGCCACCGCGGCGGCGAAGGCGGGGCTGGAGGCGCTGGTCCGCGCCCTGGCCATGGAACTCGGCCCCGACGGCGTCACGGTCAACGCCGTGGCGCCTGGCTTCATCCGCAAGGACGCGGGCGCGCACCGGGCGATCGACCCCGCCGTGCTGGCCGAGCAAGCCGCCCGCATCCCGCTCCGCCGGATCGGGCTGCCCGACGATGTCGCCGCGGCCGTCGCCTTCCTCGCGTCGGCAGGCGCCGGCTACATCACTGGGCAGGTGATCCACGTGAACGGCGGCCTTGTGACCTGACCGCGCCAAGCCGGCGCTATTTCGGTGTCGGGATCGTCTCGATGCGCCCATCCGAGCGGATGACCGTGCTGGTCCCATTGCCGTTCGGCACCACGATCGACTGCCCGCCCCCCGGATTGATGGTTGTCTGGTAGCCTGGGCCACCCCCCGTCGTGACCGCCGGGCCGCTCGGCGTGGTCAGCACGCGGCCGCTCGGAACCTGGCCGCCCGGCGGCGCGACCGGCGACCGGTAGCTCGACAGCGGAGGCGCAACCCCTGGCGGCACGGGCGCGGGTTGTCCCTGGTCCGGTGGCGTGGAACTTCCCGCGCTGGGGTTCGGCGCGGGAAACGGAGCGTCCGCCGCGCCGCGCCCACGCGGCGATCCGGGGGTTGGCGCCTGCGGCGGCGACACCCCGCCGTTCGCCTCCAGATCCTTCAGCGTCGGGGCAGGCGGCAGCGGGCCTGGCCAGATATTGCCCGGTTCGGTTCTCAGAGGCTCTACCGTCACATCCTCGCCAAGCACGCGCTGCATGTTCTCGGAGTCGGTGTTCGGGCGGTTGGGGTTGTTGCCGCCCGTGAACGACGCGTTCCACCACGTCTTGTAGCCGCAGCCCCCTAGGGTCAGCAGCAGGCAAAAGGCGAATCGCCGCATCAAGACAGGCTCCCGGCATGGAATGAAAGGATTACGGACGCAGGGCGGGGCGGGCGCTTTGTATAGGCCGGCATTCACGCAAGGTTCAATGACGCAGTGAATCGCGCGTGAGGCAGGATGCCCGCGCAGCCTCGTCATTGACGCGGTTTAGCATGAAGGTCACGCCCGCCCCAGGGGCGTGGCGCCGAACGTCTGGCGGAACGCCGCGCCAAAGGCCGCGACGCTGGCATAGCCGACGCTGGCCGCGACCCGGGCTGGCGGCTCGCCCTGGGCAAGACGGGCCAGCGCCTCGGTCATCCGCAACTGGCGCCGCCATTGCCCGAAGCTCATGCCGGTTTCGCTGTGAAAAAGCCGGGCAAGGGTGCGGACCGAGGCGCCCGCGGCTTCGGCATGATGCGACAGGTCGCGCGGATCAGCCGGGTTGGCGATCAGGGCGGCGGTGACGCGCGCCGGCCTCGCGTCGCGGCACGTCGGCAAGGACAACGGCCGCGTCCCCGCGCGCTTGATCTCGTGCAGCGCCAGCGCCGCGACCAGCGACATCGGCCCTTGCGCGTCCCACACCACGGGTTCGGCGCAAACCGTCAGGATCAGTTCCCGCAGCAGCGGCGACACCGCGATCACGGTCGCTGCCGAAGGGCCGGACTCCGCCGCGTCCGCCCGCAGGAACAGCGCCCTCATTCGCACCGTCCCGGCCATGCGGACCGCGTGCATCGTCTCGGCCGGCACCCAAAGCCCGGTGTCCGGCGGCACGATGAACAGCGCCCGTTCCGTCGTGACCCGCATCACGCCCGCCGTGGCGAACAGCAGTTGCGCGCGCGGATGCCGGTGCAGCCCCGTCTCGTGCCCCGGCGCGTAATCCCAGGCGTAGCCCGTCATCGGACGAGGCGCCTGCTCGAACGGTTGCAGCCGGGCTTGGCCGTTTCGCGACACGCTTTGGCCTGACATCGCCATCGCGCCAGGCTAATCTTTTCTTTCAATGAAAGGAAACCCAGGCCATGACCCCGGCTGCCCGGCAGATCGTGTTCATCAACACGGCCCACACGATCACCCACTACAGCCTGCTGATCCTGCCGACCGCGGTGCTGGCAATGGCCGTGCCGGGCGGCGCATTTGGGCAGGCTTATGGGCCGGTCGTCGCGCTGGCCACCGGGATGTTCGTGCTCTACGGCTTGTTGTCGCTGCCGCAAGGCTGGCTGGCGCAGCGTTTTGGCCGCAAGGCGCTGATGACTGCCTTCTTCCTCGGGACCGGTTGCAGCCTGGTCGCGTCCGGCCTCGCCAACAGCCCCGCCGTGCTGGCCGTCACCCTGGCCTGCGCCGGCGGTTTCGCCGCCATCTACCACCCGATCGGCACGACAATGCTGGTCGAGGCCGCCGGCGACAAACCCGGCCGTTCGCTTGGCTTGAACGGGGTGTTCGGCAATGTCGGCGTCGCCCTGGCGCCCGTCGTGACCGCCTTCCTCGCCAACATGATAAGCTGGCGCGCCGCCTTCGTGGCGCCGGGACTGCTGTGCGCGGTCGCCGGGTTGCTCTGGAGCCGCACGCCCCTCGCCCATGCCGGCGCGAACGCCGGCGCCCGGCCTTTCCCGACAATCCCGCCCCATCTCGTGCGGCGCGCGGTGCTTGTGCTGATGCTGATCGCGGCGTCGTCGGGCCTCGTGTTCAACGCCTTCACCATCCTGTTGCCCAAGCTGCTGCAAGAACGGCTGGCCGGGAACGCCAGCCTGTTGCCCCTGGTCGGAGCCGTCGCTTTCCTGGTGACGCTGTGCGGAGCGCTGACGCAGTTCACCGTGGGGCGCTTGATCGACAGGAACACCTTGAAGCAGGTCTTCCTGCCGGTCAGCCTCGTGCTGGCGCCCGCCATGGCCGCCCTGTCCTTTGCCCAGGGCTGGCTGGTGCTGCCGCTGGCGGGCGCGGTGGCCGCGTCCATCTTCGGCCAGGTCACGGTGAACGAGACAATGGCCGCCCGCTACATCTCCCCCGCCTTGCGCGCCCGCATCTACTCCGTGCGCTTTTTCGTCGGCTTCCTGGGCGCCGCCGCCGCCGCGCCCGTGGTTTCAATGCTGCATGAACGCACCGGCAGCGTCGCCACGGCGACGATGGTGCTGGCGGCGTTCTCCGTCGTCACGCTGGGCTGCGCCCTGTTCTTCCCGAACCGCCGGGAAGAACTGCAACCGGAGCTGTGGCGCGAGGCCCTGCCGCAAGCCGTGCCCATGGCCGCGGAGTAGCCTTGTCCCATTAGCGTTTGCAAAGCCGGGCACAGGACGCCAGATCAACCGGCATGCTTCCCCGTCGCACGCTCCTGCACTCCGCCGCCGCCCTGATGTCGCTTGGCATCGCCACGCCGGGAATGGCCACCGCGCCGGCCCCGCCGCTGTCCCCCCAGGATCAGGCGGACAGCGCGCGGATCGAGGCGTACCTGAACAGCCTGACCACGCTCAAGGCGCGCTTCACCCAGGTGGCCGGGGACGGCGGCCTGTCACAGGGCGCCGCCTGGCTGCAAAGGCCGGGCCGGATGCGCTTCCAGTACGACCCGCCGGCGCCGTTCCTGCTGATCGCCGCGCATGGCGTGCTGACGTTCAACGACTCGGCGTTGCAGCAGACCACCAACATCCCCTTGGGCCGCACGCCGTTGGGGATGCTGCTGGCCGAGCATGTCGTCTTGGCGGGCGCGGTGACCGTCACGGCGATCCAGCGCCTGCCCGGCCAGCTTCAGGTGACGCTTGTGCGAACCGAAAGCCCCGGCGACGGCGCGCTGACCCTGATCTTCGCCGACAACCCGCTTGCCTTGCGGCAATGGGCAGTGGTGGACGCGCAGCGCCGGGAAACCCACGTCACGCTGTCCAACATCCAACTGGGCGGTAGTTTCAACCAGCAACTGTTTGAACAGATCAGCCTGCCGCCGGGCGTTCAAACACAAGGCGGTGGTTGAAAGCCTCATGCCATGCGACACTGCCAGCGCCGCATTGCCTTGCCGTGCCGGCGCCGCAGAAAAAGTCTTTTTATTGCCGCAGTTTTAGGGAATGATATTCCTTACCATGAGGTCTCCTCGCGTCGTCAAGCCGCTCATCGGCATCAGTTGCTGCACCAAGCAGTTCGGCATTTTCGGCATGCCCAACCATGCCGCCTCCGACACCTACGTGCGCGCCACGGACGAGGTGATTGGCGGCGTGCCGGTGCTGCTGCCGGCCAACGGCCCGGCCGCTGACATCGACACCCTGCTGGACCGCCTCGACGGCATTATCCTGACCGGCAGCCGGTCAAACGTGCAGCCGACATTGTATGACGGGCCGGCGCACGCCGAAGGCACGCCCGAGGACCCGGCGCGCGACGGCATCACGCTGCCGCTGATACGGGCCGCCATCATCCGGGGCGTGCCGCTGCTGGCCATCTGCCGCGGCTTCCAGGAGCTGAACGTCGCCCTCGGCGGTTCCCTGCACCAGCGCTTGCAGGACTTGCCGGACCGCCTGGACCACGCAACCCCGATGCAGCCGTCGCCGCGCGTGCGCCAGGGCAAGGCGCACAGCGTGCGCGTCGCGTCGGGCGGATGGCTGCATCGCTTGGCCGGCGCGACAGAGATCACGGTGAACTCCCTGCACAACCAGGGAATCCACCAACTCGCTCCCGGCCTGGTCATCGAGGGCACCGCGCCCGACGGCACGATCGAGGCTGTCCGGGTCACCGCGAGCCAGGCTGGCCCGGCCATTGGCTACGCTGTCGGCGTTCAGTGGCATCCCGAATACGACTGGCGGACCGACGCCGTTTCCCGAAGCATCTTCAAGGATTTCGGCGTCGCCGTGCGCGCCTACGCCGAAGCCGCCCGCCTTGGCGGCGTCTCGATCGCCGCGGACTGAAGTCATAAGACAAGCAGATCGCCAGGGGGCCGAAAGGCCTGGAGGCGTGCATCTGCTCGGGAAACAATAAGCCATGGCGGCGCATAATCCCCTACCTCCAAGCCTGGGGACGAATACCGCGCCCAGCCTCCATCTCCCCCTTGCCAGTCGTCCTGTTTGGACCGATGTAAGCGCCAGACCGGACCGGACCGGTCCTGATTACCAACCATCACAACAGGACACTCGCCGTCATGTTCATTGAAACCGAAGGCACGCCCAATCCCGCAACCCTGAAGTTCCTTCCGGGGCAAGAGGTCATGGGGCTTTCCACCGCCGACTTCGCCTCGGCCGGCACGGCGGCGCGCAGCCCGCTGGCGACGACGCTGTTCGGGCTGCAAGGCGTGGCGCGCGTCTTCCTCGGCGGCGACTTCATCACCGTCACCAAGAACGACGAGGTGTCCTGGCAGGCGCTGAAGCCTCGTGTCCTCGGCGCGATCATGGACCATTTCGTGTCCGGCCTGCCGGTGATCGAGGGCGACGGGTCAGGCCTTGACGAGGAAGCGATTGATCCGGCCGATCAGGAAGTGGTCGACCAGATCAAGGAACTGCTCGACACCCGCGTCCGCCCGGCGGTCGCCGGCGACGGTGGCGACATCGTCTTCCGCGGCTATCATGAGGGCGTCGTCCGCCTCCACATGCAAGGCGCCTGCTCCGGCTGCCCGTCCTCCAGCGCCACCCTGAAGCACGGCATCGAGAACATGCTGAAG
>CAXTXZ010000064.1:10006-11331 GCA_964248015.1 uncultured Rhodopila sp.
CTTCTGAACCAGGACACTAGGCCGCGATCGTCCTGGCCGGAAACAGCCAGGACGTGGATTGCTGGTCCAAATAAAGCCGCGCCAGCAGCCATTTTGGCCCGTTGGCCGAGGCAGCCCGTCAAATCAAGCCGGCTCCCTGGCGCGCGCTGAGTGATTTGAACATGCCAGGGAACTGAAACCGCGCCGGTTGACGAACAGGGGCGCATCTTTCACGCTGCGCCGCAGCATTTACCCAGGAGTTTGCTGATGACGATCGACGCCGCCGGGCTCGACCTGCTGTTCCGCGAAGCGCGTTCCCATAATAAATGGAAGGACACGCCGGTGTCCGACGAGACACTGCAAGAGCTTTATGATCTTCTGAAGTTCGGCCCCACCTCGGCCAATTGCTCCCCGGCCCGCTTCGTGTTCGTCCGCACCAAGGAAGGCAAGGAAAAGCTGGCCCCCGCCCTGTCGTCAGGCAACCTGGAAAAGACCATGTCGGCCCCGGTGACCGCGATCATCGCCTATGACCCCAAGTTCTACGAGAAGCTGCCGAAGCTGTTCCCGCACAATCCCTCCGCCGCCGATTGGTTCACCAGCAACGATTCCCTGGCGGCGACCACGGCGTTCCGCAACGGCACGCTGCAAGGCGCTTACCTGACGATGGCGGCCCGGTCGCTGGGCCTCGACACCGGCTCGATGTCCGGTTTCGACAACGCCAAGGTGGATGCGGCGTTCTTCGCCAGCAATGGCTGGCGCTCGAACTGGCTGGTCAACATCGGCCACGGCGATCCCGACGGCCTGTTCGCCCGCTCCCCCCGCCTGCCGTTTCACGAGGCCTGCCTGCTGGCCTGACGGAACCACAAGAAAGGCAGGCAGGACGCCGCGACGGCGCCCTCCCTTGCGGCGGGTGATCGTCAGGATACTGTTCAACGCAATGCGTACACTCGCCCTGGATTCCGCCGTCGCAAGATGCTCCGCGACAATCGTCGCGGACAACGAGGTGGTCGCCGTCCGTCAGGCCGACATCGACCGCGGCCATGCCGCCATGCTGCCAGCCATGGCACGGGACTGCCTGGACGCCGTCGGCCTGGATGCTTCTGACCTTGACCTGATCGCGGTCACGGTTGGTCCCGGCAGCTTCACCGGAATCCGCGGCGGCATCGCGTTGGCCCAGGGCATCGCCGTTGCCGCCGGTCGGCCCGTGGTCGGCGTCACGGTCGGGGAAGCGCTGGCCGAAGCGCTGCCGCAACTGGGTGGCCGGCTGCTCTGGGTGGCGATCGCCAGCCGCCGCGGCAGGGTCTTCCTGGAGGTCGGCGGCCAGGTTCTTTCGCTTGCGGTCGCCT
>CAXTXZ010000065.1:0-7562 GCA_964248015.1 uncultured Rhodopila sp.
ATCCGTGTCCATTGCACTGCCAGTTTCGACGTTTCCATGATTTCCGGCCCCGTCGTGGTCATCCAAAGCTCCTATGCATTGGCAGTATGCCGCGGTAGGCCACAAATTGTCCGGCTTGTCCTGGCAACCGGCCAATCACCTGTTCAACCGACGCAAGACAAAGCTTTCCAGCCCCCGGAAGGGTTGTTTTCCATGCTGGTTTCTGTGCGACTAACAATACGGATTATGTCAGAGTTTGGATCGATGGCAATGCTAAATGTGAGTCGGGAAGAGAAGGAAAATAAATAAACGGCACCCCAGAGGTAACCGTAAGTAGTGTTAAGAAGGAACTAGCCTTTTTGGAGGCATCCCGTCTTTGAACTACAACCGACGCTATTAGAAACGATTACGAACCGGACAGTGAAGCATTATTCGGCCGCGACGGGTTGGCCTGAGGCCGGCCCGCCGGGAAGCAATCAGGCGCTGGGAAGCGCCTTGATGCGGGCCGACAGCCGCGACAGCTTGCGCGCGACCGTGTTGCCGTGAATGACGCCCTTGCCAGCCGCCCGCTGCATCTCTGGCTGCGCCGCCTGCAAGGCCGTCGCGGCGGCGGACTTGTCGCCGCTTGCGATCGCGTTTTCGACCTTCTTCACAAAGGTTCGCATGCGTGACTTGCGGGCATGATTCCTGGCGGTACGGGTCGCCGTCTGGCGAATGCGCTTTCGCGCCGATGCGGTGTTGGCCATGCTTATATGATCACAATCTTTCAGAAATCGATCCGTCGGCTCAGGCTGCTTGCCCAGCCCTGATCAGCGGAAGACAAGTTTTCTAAGCATGCGACCGGCTGGAGTCAAGGCACACATATACAACCTAAGCGAGAAAATCTGCTGGCCATTGCCCTTTTTCTAAAGTACCGGAACACCGTATTGTTTCGCCTTCTCTTCCGGCTCAACGTGGATCGTCACCATCAAATGGGCCATCTCGCCCTTCAGGGCGTCTTCTATCCGGTCGCAGATCTCATGCGCGGCCGCGACGGTCATGCTGCCGGGAACAACCAGATGGAACTCCAGGAATGTCAGGCGGCCGGCATGGCGGGTGCGCAGGTCATGCGCCTCGATCGCGCCGGCGGCGCTGTTGCCGACCAGCTCCTTGATCCGGTTGACAACCGCGGGTTCGGGCGCGGCGTCCATCAGGCCGCTGACGGACGCCGAAATCATGCGCAGCCCTGACCAAAGGACATAGATGCCCGTGGCGGCGGCCAGGAGCGGGTCGAGGATCAGGTAGCCGGTGGCGACAACCAGCACGACGCCGGTCGCCACGCCAACCGAGGTGACGACATCGGCGAGCAGATGACGGCCATCGGCCTGCAACGCCGGGGAGCGCAGCCGGCGGCCAGCAGCCAGCAGCGCCAGCGACCATGCGCCGTTGATGACGCTGGCGACGGCGTTCAGCGCAAGGCCGCGCAACGGCGCCGCGATCGCGCGCGGATGCCCGAAGGCGGCCCAGGCTTCGGCGAAAATCAGCAGGGCGGCGACCATGATCAGCACGCCCTCGATCACCGCGGCGAAGAACTCCGCCTTGTCATGGCCGTAGGGATGGTTGGCGTCGGCCGGGCGGGCGGCGAAGACCAAGGCCATCCAGGCTATGACGCTGGCAGCGACGTTGACGGTGCTTTCAAGCGCGTCGGAATACAGGGCGGCGCTGCCGGTGAGCCACCAGGCGACGCCTTTCAGCCCAAGGACCAGGCAGCCGGCGAGAATGCTGACCTGCGCGAACCGTGCCCCACTCATGCCTTGCGCTTAACACATCGACCTGAGTGCGTCAGCCTGCTACGCCGCCGCGGCCGCCTTGCGCAGCCGGCGGCTTCGGAGCGGCCGCAACACGAACAGCGCCAGCAGCACGACAAGCGCGTTGATCACGGCGGCCGCCAGGAACACGGCATGCCACCCCCCGGCCGCGGCCTTCAGCAGGCTGGCGAGCGGCACCAGGAAGGCTGACGTGCCTTTCGCGGTGTAGAGCAGGCTGGCGTTGGTGGTGGCGTGCCTGGGGCCGAAAGTGTCGGTGCAGGTGGACGGGAACAGCGAGAAGATTTCGCCCCAGGTGAAGAAGATCAGGCCGGCGCAGGCGACGAAGGCCCAGGGCGTTTGCCCTATCGTCGCCAGCAGCCAGTAGCTCAGCGCGCCCAGGGTGAAGGCGATCGCCATCGCGGGCTCGCGGCCGATGCGGTCAGACACCGCGCCGAAGACGGGCCGCGCCGCGCCGTTCAGCACGTTGTCCACCACGAGGGCCACGCTGAGCGTGCTGGCGCCGAAGAAGATCGCCGTGTTCGCGATGCCGTAATCCACGGCGATCGGGCCAAGCTGCGCGGTCGCCATCAGGCCGCTGGCGGACACCCCCAGGAACATGACGTAGAGCAGCCAGAAGATCGGGGAGCGCAGCATCTCAAGGCTGGTGGCGCTGTCCAGGCTCTGCCGCAGCCGAGGGGACGCGGCGGCGTGGCTGGCCATCCGCCGAGGGCCGCCCAGAAACAGGGCAACCACCATGAGCAGGACGGCCTGGCCGATGCCGAACCACAGGAACGCCTGTTGGTAGCCGGCGTGGTCGATGGTCAGCTTGACCGGAATGACGGTCAGGGCAGCGCCGGCGCCGAACCCCGCCGCGGTCAGGCCAACCGCGAGGCCGCGCCGGTCCGGGAACCATTTGACCGCGTTGCCGACGCAGGTCGCGTAGATCGCGCCGGCGCCGGAACCTGATATGGCGGCGCCGGCATAGAGCCACGCGAGCGACAAGGCATAGGCGTTGACGGCCCAGCCTGTTCCCACCATCAGGCCGCCGATGGCGATGGCCAGGCGGGGTCCGCGCCTGGGGCCGAGCCGGTCGACAAAGAGGCCGGCGACGGGCGTGAGCCAGGTCTCGGTGGCGATGAAAATGCTGAACGCCCATTGTATTTCCGTCAGGCTCCAGCCGCGGGCGTGCCGCATCGGCTCCACAAAGAGCGTCCAGGCGTATTGCAGGTTGGCGATCAGCGCCATGCAGAGGACGCCAAGCCACAACTGAACCCAGCGTGAGCCGTCACGCGGCGCGGTGGACGGGAAAACGGTCAAGGAACATCTCCGGTTCGCGGTCAGCATTCTTGGCGAGGGCAGGCCACTTCAGACGCGCTCCCGCGGGGCTTGTATAGTCACGTGCGGCTGAAGCGGAACGGATTCATATTCAAATCAATGCTGGCGGTTGGTTTCGGGTCGCGCTATCGAGCGGCGGGACAGGAACAGGGAGAAGCCGATGCGCCGATTTGTCAGCACCGCCGTTGCAATGGGCCTGCTAACGCTCCAGCCGGCCCTGGCGGCGCAGCAGTGCGCGTCGCAGGCCGATCAGTCGGCGTTCGAGGTCCAGGCCTTGCGCAGCGAGCTGATGGTGCTGGCGACGGGCTGCCATGACGACAACCAGTACAATGCGTTCATCCGGCGGTACCAAGCTGACCTTCAGGCGAACGAGAACCTGATCAACGCCTACTTCAAGCAACGCTACGGGCGCCTGGCGCAGACCGAGCACGATCGTTTCGTGACAGAGCTGGCGAACGCGGTCTCGCGTCGGGGCAGCGATTTGGGCGGCGATTTCTGTCCTCGCAACGGATTGGTTTTCAACGAGGTTCTGGCGCTTGACACGCCGGCTCAGCTAAGCGATTTCGCCGCCGGGAAGAATCTGGTCCCCACGACGCTGAACACCTGCTCAGCCATGCCACCAAGCTCGGCTCCGGTCCGCAAGGCGTCGGTGAAATCAAGGACGGCGAAGAAGTAACGGCGCGGCGGCTAGGGCAACATCAGCCTGACTGGAACAGTTGGGCTGATAAGGTTGCTCGCCAAAACAATGAGCTAGGCCGGCGATGGTTGCTGGGCATGAAAAAGGGCGGGAAAATCCCCGCCCTTTTCGCTGCCGGCATCCTGGGCGGGATGCCGCCGGCCTGATGTCGCCAATGCTCAGTTGTTGTTGCGGTTGCCGAGAAGTTGCAGCAGCATCATGAACAGGTTGATGAAGTTCAGGTACAGGCTGAGGGCGTCGTAGACGCTGCGCTTGGCCGCGCCTTCCGTGCCGGTGGCGTAGGCAAGCTGCACGTAGCTGGACTTGATGCGCTGCGTGTCATAGGCGGTCAGGCCGGTGAACACGACCACGCCGACAATGCTGAGCGCGAACTGCAAGGCGCTGCTGGCGACGAAGATGTTGACCAGGCTGGCGATGATGATGCCGAACAGGCCCATCATCATGAAGCTGCCCATGCGGGTCAGGTCGGATTTTGTCGTGTAACCATACAGGCTGGTCGCCGCGAAGGTCGCCGCCGTGACGAAGAACACGCGCACCACCGACTCACTGGTGTAGATCAGGAAGATGTTCACCAGGCTGGCGCCCATCACGGCGCAGAAAGCCCAGAACATCGCCTGCGCGGCGGAGGTCGACAGCTTGTTGACGCCAAGCGACAGCACCAGCACGAACGCGAGCGGGGCGAACATCGTGATCATCGCCAGCGGCGTCGCATGGTGCATGAGGCCGTACGGCGTTTCCACCAGCGGATAGAACGCATTGATCAGGCTGGTGTTGGCGATCCCGTAGGCAACCGCGCCCGTCAGCAGCAGGCCGGAGGCCATCCAGTTGTAGACCCGCAGCATGTAGGCCCGCAGGCCAGCGTCATAGACGGCGGCGGTTGCCGCGGAAGTTCGGGTGAAGGCATTGGATTGCGGACTGAAAGCCATGGTTCCCTGTTCCTTTAGAGCGTGAGCTCGTGTTGGTTTTTCCCGCTCGCCCCGTTCCTGGAGGCTAGCCGGGGCATTCAAGACGGGTCCGTCAGCGGGACCGGACGGAGACCTGTTTATGCGCTACTCGTTCCTGAGAAGTGGCGCCGGCCTTGCCCGCAAAGCAGCCGAGGTTCCACTATAACCAAACAACAGCATGATAGCGAGGGCTCCCGCAAGCGTGTAAATAAGGACACCAGGTAAAAAAATCCAGTCCGTGTGCATAATGTAACGTGTGACCGCGTAGCTGGCCGCCGATCCGACAAGGGCGGCGATCAGGCCGGCGACGCCGCCCAGCAGGCCGAACTCGGTCAGCCAGGCAAGGCGTATCTGCGATCGCGTCGCGCCAAGGGTCTTCAGGATCACGGCCTCCCGCACGCGGCGGCGCTGCCCGGCGGCGACCGCGCCAACCAGGACAAAGGCGCCCGCCAACAGGGTCACGGCGCCGGTCACGGTCAGCGCGGCGGCGACCTTGTTCAGCAGGCTGGCGATGGCGCCCAGGACATCCTCGACCCTGATGCCGGTGACGTTGGGCAAGGCGTCCGTCACCGCCCGCAGCAGCCCGCCCTGCGCCGCGTCGGCGATGCGGACCGTCGCGATGTGCGTGTGCGGCGCGTGCGACAACAGGCCGGGGCTGGCCACCATGAAGAAGTTGATGCCAAGCGACTGCCAGGCGATGTTGCGCAGGCTGGCGATTCTCAGGTCGATGTCGCGGCCCAGGACGTTGACCCGGATGACGTCGCCTATGCCGACGCCCCAGCCCTTGGCGAGGCCGGCGTCGAACGACACCAAGGGCGGCCCGTTGTAATCCTTCGGCCACCATGCGCCGCTGACCAGCCGCGTCCCCTTGGGCGGGCTGGCGGCATAGGTCAGGCCTCGGTCGCCCCGCAGCGCCCAGGCGGTGTCGGGCGTGGTGACGGCGTCCTCGGCCGGGACGCCCTTGACCGCGACGACGCGCGCGCGCAGCGAGGGAACATCGTGAACCTGCGGCATGCCGGGCTGCGCGTTGACGATCTTCTCGAACGCCCCAAGCTGCTCGTTCTGGATATCGACAAAGAAGAAGCTGGGGGCATTAGCCGGCAGTTGCTCCTGGATCTGGTGCTGCATGTTGCCCTGGATCAGCGCCACGGAGGCCAGGGTGGACAGGCCAAGGCCAGCGGACAGCAGCAGCAAGGGCGTCGGCGCGCCGGGACGATGGAGGTTGGCGATGCCCAGGCGCACCGCCGGCGACCCGACCGCGCGGGCAAGCCGGGCAAGCCGCGTCACCACCGCGCCGCTGACGCGGAACAGGATCAGGGTCAGGCCGGCGCCGAGGCAGAAATACAGCGCGAAGAGCCGGTCGGTGGCGGAGGCGACGGTCAGCCCGACCAGCGCCAGCGCCAGGGCGGCGTTCACCGCGATCAGCGGCGTCGCCGGCCGCGTGGCGTCCGGCAGCAACCCATCGCGGAACAGCGCCCCTCCCGGTATGCGCGCCGCCCTGCCCAGCGGCCAGAGCGCGAAGCAGAGGGCAATCAGGATGCCGTAACCGGCGGCAAGCGCCAGGGGACCGCCGTAGAAACCAAGCACGGGAGGCACCGGCAGGATGCCCGCCAGGAAGTGCGCCGCGACCATCGGCAGCGTTGCGCCAACGGCCAATCCGATCACGATGCCGAGCAGGGAAAGCCCGAGAACCTGGATCAGGCAGATGGTGAACACCAGCGGCGGCGACGCGCCAAGGCAGCGCAGGATGGCGATGGTGCGGGCGCGGGCGTCGAGCCAGGCGCGCACCCCGTTGGCCACGCCGATGCCGCCGACCAGCAGCGAGGTCAGGCCAACCAGCGTGAGGAACAGGGCGATCTGGTCGATGAAGCGGGTGACGCCGGGCGCGGCGTCGCGCGGGTCCCGGATGCGCCAGCCCTGGTGCGGAAACGCCGCCGGTATCGCCGCGGCGATCCGCGCGGGATCTGGGGCCGTCAGGCGGATGGCATGGCGCACCATCGCGCCGGGCGAGACCAGGCCGGTTGACGGCAGGTCGTCGGCCGCGATCAGGACGCGCGCGCCCAGGATCGCGGCGGTGGCGACCCGGTCAGGCTCATGCGTCAGGACGCCGGCGACGCGGAAGCTGGCGGTGCCCAGGCGGACGGTGTCGCCCGGATGCAGTTGCAGGCGGTCGAGCACCACCTGTTCAACCAGCAGCCCATGCTGGCTGAACGCGGCGGCCAATGTTTGCGGCGGCGCGATGCCGGGCTGGTCCACCAGGGGCCAGCGCGCGTCAACGGCCTTCAGTTCGATCAACTGCCGCTCGCCGGAGGGCGCGACAAGCATCGAACGCATCTGCGCGATGTCCGACGTGGCGGCGCCTTGCGCGTGCAGCCAGTCCCGCAGCGTGTCCGGCAGCGGCTGGGAGCCGCCGTCGATCTCCAGATCGCCCCCCAGCAGCGCTCGGCCATCGGCGGC
The DNA here is from genome assembly GCA_964248015.1 of uncultured Rhodopila sp. GTDB lineage: Bacteria > Pseudomonadota > Alphaproteobacteria > Acetobacterales > Acetobacteraceae > Rhodopila. The sequence continues at coordinate 7,200 of CAXTXZ010000065.1, forward strand.
CAGGCCGGCATCGACGGCGGCGCGCAAGGTGCCCACGGACGCGATCACGCCAACGCCAAGCGCCAGGCACAGCACGACGATCCACAGGCCGCGCACGCCGCCGCGCAGTTCGCGCCGAGCGAGGGTCAGGGCAAGGCTCATGCTTCAATGGCCTGGACGACGCGCCCATCCGACAGATGGATTTGCCGGTCGCAGCGCGCGGCAAGCCCGCTGTCATGCGTGATCAGCAGCAGCGTCGTGCCGGCGCGCTGGCGCAGGGCGAACAGCAGGTCGATCACCGCCTGCCCCGTCGCGTGGTCCAGGTTGCCGGTCGGCTCGTCCGCCAGCAGCAGGGCGGGTTCCGGAGCGAAGGCGCGCGCCAGG